>DATFDT010000223.1:0-3040 GCA_035251975.1 Pyrinomonadaceae bacterium
TGAGAACGATATAGCCACCTTGATTCATATTCATCACCCACCATTGCAACCAATCATTGAGGTCCTTGCAAACTACTTGAGCCCGACGGACATGGCCCAAGTCGGCCAAATAGTCGAAGAAATTCAGGAGCGCCTCGAACGGTTCCGAGAACGAAGCTAGCCACAAAGGGCACAAAAGAGTTTTGCGCTTTTTTGTCCCTCTCTAATTAATGTTCGAGGTGATAGGGGATGCTCGTGACGATCACGCCCTTCTTGAAGAGCAGCGAGCCTTTGAGCAAAAGCGAGCTTTGGTTGTGAAGGAAGTGTTGCCACCACCGCGCCGGGATGAATTCGGGCACGACGATGGTGATGATGTCGTCGCAGTTTTCTTTCTTCAGACGATGAATGTGTCGCAACAGCGGACGCGTAAGCTCCCGATAAGGCGAAGGTAGTACGACGAGCTGAACCCCCGCGCCCCAGCGTTCCCACTTGTCTTTCAAACTCGCCGTCGCTTCCTCTTCGAAATCAACATACACGGCTTGCACTCGGTCAGAAGCGATCGAGCGCGCGTACTGCAACGCGTTCACAACGCCACGATGTATGCCGGAGATCGGAACGATGACGGTGTGTTTGATCGGTTGTATCTGCTCAAGGCCTTCAGTCGAGAGTTGCTTGGCGACCATCACGTAGTGTTTGTGAATCGCTCTGAAGAGCAGCACGAGCAGCGGAATCACAACCACAACGATCCAGGCGCCGTGCATAAACTTCGTCGCGATAAAGACGCACAGCACGACGAACGTCGCGAGTGCGCCCACGGCATTGATGGCAAGCGACTTCTTCCAATTCGCCGGCGCTGTTACTTCATCAGTAACGAAGTACGACCGGTGTAGCTCTTCATCATACAAGGCAACATCGGGCAACGGGCCGTTGCTGGTTGGCAACACGTCGTTCTTCGCACGTAGCTTCCCTCGCTCGCGCAACCAGTGCACGACCATCCCTGATTGCGACAACGTGAACGACAGAAACACACCGACAGCGTACAGCGGGATCAGGCGCGACGTGTCACCGCCGAAAGCAATCACCAGCACGCCGGAAAAGATCGCGAGAAGCACGATTCCATTCGAAAACACCAAACGATCGCCACGATTCGCAAACTGTCGCGGCAGAAAACGATCGCGCGCCAGCAAGCTCGAGAGGCGTGGAAAGTCAGCAAACGCTGTATTCGCGGCGAGCACGAGAATCGCAGCCGTCGCCGCCTGGACCACGTAGTAAAACCAGCCGAGTGGTCCAGTGAACATGATGCGCGCAAACTGCGAGATCACAGTCTCGCTCTGTTTCGGATGCACGTGATATAGGTAAGCCATCACGCTCGTTCCGAGAAACATCGCGGTCAGCAGTACGGCCATCCAGATCAGCGTCGTTGCCGCATTCCGCGCTTCAGGTTTCTTGAACGCCTGCACACCATTCGAGATCGCTTCAATACCAGTCAACGCCGCGCAGCCGTTTGAAAACGCTCCGAGCAGCAGAAACAAGGTCAAGGGTTGCAGGTGATAACCCTCGGCAGTCTTCAATTCTTCCTGCGTTGGGATCGCCGCGGCGCCACCGTAAATGAAGTAGTGAAACAATCCGAAGACGATCATGAAGAGGAAGCTGACGACGAACACGTACGTCGGCGTCGCGAAGAGTGCGCCTGATTCGCGCACGCCACGCAGATTCGCGATCGCGATGAAGGCGATGAAGACGAAACAGAGAATGACTTTGTGATCGTTGAGCCACGCGTAACGTGTGCCCTGCACTGCGGACGTGATCGCAGCAACACCGGCGGCGATCGACACTGACACTGTTAACACGTAGTCAACAAGCAGCGACGCACCAGCAATCAAGCCGGGCGTGGTGCCGAGATTTTCTTTCGCGACGATGTACGCGCCGCCACCTGACGGATACGCATGGATCGTCTGTCGATAACTCGTCGCGACGATCGCCAGCAAGGCCGCGATCCCGACCGAGACCGGAACCACATAGCTGAAAGATCCACCATTCGTCGCAGCCGCAGCAACCGCAAGGACGAGCAGAATTTCTTCAGTCGCGTAAGCCGTCGATGAAAGTGCGTCCGATGAAAAGACCGCGAGGGCCGTTTTCTTCGTGAGACGTTCGTGGGCCGCCTGTTCAGTTCGCAGTGCCCGGCCAACCAGTAACCGCTTTATTGCAGTCGCCATGTTATATCGTCTTTATCTCCTCTGTTTGCCAACGAGCAGCATTGGAAAGTCTGTCCGGATCGAGACTGCTCAAAACGAGTCGTCGTGTTGACGGCACGCTGCGTTCGTTCCATAAGAAATCGCTCAGCAGCCGGCGCGCTTCTGCAGTCCAGAATGAGCTCTCAGGCGGCAGGCGCCGGCCGGTCATGCGTTCGACGTACTCGATCGGTTCCATCTCGATCTGGACCACGACTTCGTGCTTCTCGCCTTCAGGGCTGACGACGATAAAGCGTCGTTGCTGCGCGTCGAGCACAGGCGACTCTTCATCGTCGAGAATCGTGAAGCCGTTCATCGTGATCGTCTGAATCAGTGGCTCGGGCTTTGCCGAATGAACTTCGACTTTCGCTTTCGCCAAAGTTGCCGCGACTGCGTTACGCAAAACTTTCGGTGTCATTGGCTTGCGCACGAAATCCGTCGCGCCGAGCTTCATCGCGTCAACGGCAAGCTCGATCGAGGCATAAGCAGTAGCCATCACCACACGCGCGTTGGGATTTAGTTTTTTGAGGCGGCGGAGGGTTTCGAGTCCATCTATGCCGGGCATTCTCTGATCGAGAACAACGGCATTCCACGTTGAGCCATCAGCGTAGAGACGCAATCCCTCCTCACCGTCGCTCGCCTCGCTAATCTCATACCCCGCAGTCTCGAGCGTCAGCCGCATCATCCGGCGGATGTGTTCTTCATCGTCGATGATCAGAATGCGTTTGCTCATAATTTTCGTTCCACCAGGAGCGGGGGCAAGCCCCTCTTCCTGACTTGTTCTTTTTTCAGGCCCGTTGAGGGGAGGAACAAGTCAGGAAGAGGGGCTT
>DATFDT010000224.1:0-20205 GCA_035251975.1 Pyrinomonadaceae bacterium
AAGCCCCTCTTCCTGACTTGTTCATTATCCGTGGCTAAAACTCTTCCCTCCCAACACTCACCTGTGTAGAATACCCGCCCCGATCTAACCCTGTAGAAAACGAGGTTCCTCCCATGCAACCAAACAGACGTAAGTTCCTAACTCAAGTTGGGGCTGCCACGATTGCCGCAAGTGTCATTAAGGTCGAGGCTCACGCCGCAACCGGTTCCAATCAACGCGCAAATGAGTGCGCGAAGCTCCGTCGCGAAGCGGCGACGGCCGGCCTGCAAGCGACACCACAGAACCTGCAACACCCTAACAACGAAGACGAAAACATCTACCCAAACAAAATCGGCAACTTCTCAAAAGGTCTGCCGCACAACAACGACGGCACGGTCGTGCTCAGCGCTTACAACGCTCTCGTGAACGCGATTAACAGCGGCCTTCCGGCAGACTTCGACGCCATTCCACTCGGCGGAACAGTAAAACTAACCAATCCCCAATCCGGACTCGCTTTCGACCTGCAAGGCCCAGACGGTCATGCACTCGTGCAACCACCGGCGCCCGCTCTTGCGAGTCGTGAACAAGCAGCAGAGATTGCAGAAAACTACTGGATGGCGCTGCTGCGCGACGTTCCCTATGCACAATACTCGACGAACCCGATCGCAAACGCGGCCGCTGCGGATCTGACGTTGTACGGCTCGGATTTCAAAGGCCCGAAGAGTGGCGGTGCAGTTACTACTGCGACTCTGTTTCGCGGTCTCACGCCCGGCGATCGCGTTGGACCACAGCTCTCACAATTCTTCTACCAGGACTGTGACTTCGGCGCAAACAAGGTCGAGCAGAAGATCACGACCACCGTTCCGGGCGTCAACTACATGACTGACTTCGATACGTGGCTCGCAGTCCAGCGCGGCATCCCACAAGGCCCGGACACATTCGATCCAGTGCCGCGCTACATGCGCAATGGTCGGGACATCGGACAGTGGGTACACATCGACGTGCTGTTTCAGGCGTACTTCCAGGCGTTCCTCGTTCTCGCCGGGGCGGGCGCGCCGTTCGACGACGGCAATCCTTACAACAACAATCCGAATCAGTTCGGCTTCGGCACCTTTGGTGGACCACACATCGCAACGCTCCTGTCTGAAGTCTCAACGCGCGCGTTAAAGGCTGTGTGGTTTCAGAAGTGGTTCGTGCATCGACGCCTGCGACCGGAAGTGATGGCCGAGCGAGTTGACCGGACGCTTTTTGCAGGCGCAGGTTATCCGGTGCATTCAGAGATACTCAACTCGTTCAACGATTCGAATCGTCTGAAAGGCTTCATGCCGGCGGGCAGCGCGCTTCTGCCGATGGCGTTTCCGGAAGGCTCGCCGACACATCCCGCTTACGGCGCCGGACACGCGACGGTTGCGGGCGCGTGCGTCACGATTCTGAAAGCGTGGTTCAACGAAACGACGCGACTCGTCGACATCGGTCTCGATCCATTGCAACCAACAGACGATGGTTTGAGTCTCGTGCCTTACACAGGTTCAGACACGGGTGACCTCACTGTCGGCGGCGAGCTAAACAAGATCGCGGCAAACGTCGCACTCGGAAGAAACGTAGCCGGCGTACACTGGCGGTCGGACGCAACGGAGTCGATGAAACTCGGTGAGGCAATCGCGATCGGAATTCTGAAGGAACAACGTGCTTGCTACAACGAAGTCTTCAACGGCTTCAGCCTAACCAAATTTGACGGCACAACAATCACGGTTTAAAAATCCGCGTTAATCCGTGTCACTGTATTTCAACAATGGCGAGGCCACCCGGTGGAATTTGAACACTGAGGACCCCGCCATTTGTTGTTAGCACGGTGTCACTGGTCCATTCAATCGCCCTCTTAATCTGAGACGGCAATGTAATCGTCGCCGTCACATAAGCACTCCGATCAACCTGCGCCATTCCCTGCTGCGCCTTGAACACGCCGTTGTTATTCAGCAACGTCACCACCCAGCCATTCGCCGTTCGATTGATCAGATACTCGACATCGCCTGTCACTTTCACCGGCACCGCATCAGCAAACACGTGCGCGAGCAGGTGCGCGGCGAAGGGCGTCATGCGCTCGTCTTCACCAAGCAGATCAGAGACTGCCACAAACACAACGCTTCCCTTCCCGACTTTATTGACGGTCACGATCGGACCGCCGCTCGGCACAGTCATCAGCGCCGTCGCGCCCCTTAACTCGACCTTCTCATACCGGAATATCTGGCCTTTGAGATTTTCAGCTTCGTCGCCGGGCGCGAGACAAACAGCGTTGTGAGCTTCACCAGTGTCGTTGAGCATTCGCACCCCCAAAAACTGCTCGGGCAGCTTTTTGATCTGCGCCGTGTTGAGTACGACTGTGCCACCGTTTCGCACATACTCGTTCAGACGCGCGATCCACTCATTCGACCAATCTATCCCGCCACCAACAACAACCGCGCGATAGGCGGGCAAAAGCTTCTGAGCCTTCGATCTAGAACCCGCGACGTCAGCCGCAGTCAACACATCGAATATGTCGCCGAAAATACCGGGCACAAACGGCTGCCTGTCTGCGATCGCAGGCTCACCTTCAACCACGAGCCCTGGATAGTAAGCCACGCCAAACAACTCCCTCAGCGCCTTATCACCTCGATCGATTTGTGACACTTCAAACGGCCAGTGCGGATAATCCGTCATCTCAAACCCGTGCGCCGGATCGAGCAGAAAAGCGACCGGCGTGTACGGCGTCCCGCGCTCCGGATGCTTCTCTACAAACCGCATAAACTCATCGGTGATGCGGCCGAGCGGATTGAGCTGGAACGGATGATCGCCAGGCCCGGGCTTGAAGAACTGGTCATATCCTTGTTCGAGATAAATCGCAGATGCCCCCGCCATGTAGTAGAGGTAATAACTCTTGCGATACCACGAGAGCGACGGTCCCATCGTTGGACCATAACGCGAGTGGTAAAAATGATCCGGTCCGGCAAAGTTTTGCTGCTTCGTGAAAGTCGTTGCGGTGTCGCCGAAGTTTGGTGCGTGGTAATAAAGAAACGCGCCGCCGAATTGCCGTGCAGCGCCGCGCGTGAAAGCGATGCGCATAGCAGTCATCGGCATCACCGCGGCGGTTTCCATGCCGATCAGATTTACGCCCCACTGCGTCAACGCATGCGCAAACGAAGTGCTCGATGTCGATTGTGCAGGAATCAGTTTGTCCCACAGCGGACCGGTATCAGTTTGAAACGTCTCGCGCCACTTGCGCGCCATCGCGTTCGAGTAAAACTGCCGGTGCGCTTCGAGCAATTCACGACGCGACATCGACGGCGTGATCTTCAACTCCGTGGGCGCGGAGTCCCACACGTAGCCGACACTCTCACCCGAGATCAAACCCAGAAACTGGTCCTTCAATTCGCCATTGAGCAGTTGCCACGCTGCCGGGTCGAGCTTCGCGGCGCCGTAGTTGATCAGGATCGCAAACGGAACTTTCGTTTCACGTAAGTACCGAAGGAACGGACTGCCCTCCTTTAGATATTCAGGCAGATCGTTGATGTAAATAACCGGCACTACGAGATTCGATTGAAACAGCGGTACATCGCGCGCGCCTTTGTACTTCGCGACAAACTCTTCGATCGGTTCGGCATTGAACGGAAACAGCGGTCGCTGCTCTGCCGGTTTGTCGAGCAGCGGCCAGAACTCTTTCGAGATGTTCCACGGCATCAGGAAGTCGCGACCGGCAACCTTCGGCCGCACCCATGCTTCCGGCACGCGCGTCACACTTTCGCTTTGCAGCAACGATTGCAGTGGCTTGCGTGCTGTGGACCACGTGCGCATGTAACGCATCGCGGAGAAGTCCGGCTTTTGTCGACCTGATGGCTTAAACGCCAAATCATTCGTGAGCAGGAAACAATCGATATGTCTTCGTGCTTCTGCGGCTTTCTCGATAACAATCGACACACGCGCAGGGCCCTTTTTAACCGTCGCGCTTGCACTGTCCCACGTAAAGGCCCAACCCCAGTACATGCTGACTTCGTCGTGAGGATCGATCACGTCTTTCGCCCCAAACTCGTGTCGGAACACTTCAGCGCCGTCCTGTGCGATCGTGACCGTGAAGTTTTCCGTTCGTTTGGCCCAATCAGCGTAACGAACCCACAACCGGTATTCGCCGCCACGTGGAATCTCCAGATCCTGATGCAACACTGCGCGCGTCTCATCCGCACTCGCAGCCGCAGAGTTCCATTCGCTCTCACCGCCCTGCGTCCACTCTGCTGAAACTCCAGGGCCATTGATTCCCCATCCCGGCGCTTTCTCACGCGACAGATTCATGTGCGACGGATTAAGCAGCGGCTCACCGAGTTTGCCGGTGCTAAACCCGCGCATGTTTTCCGCTTCGCACCAGAGGTACTCCGAAGGCGTGTTGGTTTGGGAATAAAGAGTCGCGCCGGAAAGTAAAACAAACAGAGCTATCCACAGATTACGCAGATATCTGTGCGATCTGTGTAATCTGTGGATCAACTTTTAGCCAAGGGCTTCGAGACACTCGCTGAGAGTGCGCTGGCGGCAAGTGAACATCGGCGTGTCACGCAGCGTGTAGGAGCTGGCTTTCGTTTCGCGAAGCTCCTGGACCAGGTCGAGAAAGTCAGACGGGAAGTCGGTTTCAAACGCGACCACAAACTCCTGATCGTCGAGACCAAACGAGTACGTGGTGTGTAGTTTTACCGAGCGATACTTCATGCCGATGCGGATGTGCTCGTCCATCATTTCCTGGCGCTGCTCCGGGGGCTTTGAATACCACTCGCGAGTTTTCACGAATGGATAAACGAAGAGATACTGCGACTTGCCGGGAATGATGTGCAGCCGATCTTCGACGTGCTCGGGATTATCTTTATCGATGTACATCGAACGCTTCGTCATCGAAAGGAACGACTGCGACGGCTCGATATATTTGGCCATCTCGGTTTTGTTGAGCTGCGAGGTCATCTCCTGAATCGGATCCAGCTCGTAGCCGATGCGCCAGATCATGAAATCGACATTCGTACGAAGTCCGATAGTTGAGTAAGAATGAATCAGCATCGAGGACCCAAACTCATCGACAGTCTTAACAAACTGGTCACGACAGCGCTGCTTGTCGTTGTCAGAGAGCAGACGCCACTCCGGACGTGCTTTATAGAACGTGAAGTTAACAAACTGTCGGGGAAGCTTGGCTTTTTCGACTTCGACTTCGGCGTAGGCGGGGGCCAGTCGAAGCGAGCCGCGTGGGGCATTACCTGGATCCTTATCGCTACTCATTGTTTTTACCTCAGGTCTGAATTACGAATGACTAACCTTGGTGGAATCAGCGATGCGAAGTTATTCTGCCCAGTCTCAGGGCCGAATGCAACCACGGGGTTAAGTTTTCCGGAAGAAATTCGGATACTTCCCCGTCAAACGTCACGAAGGAAACAAACATGACCGTTGAAACATCGCGCCGCTCATTTCTCAAGTTTCTGCCGCTCGCCGCCGTCTTCGCTTCGATTGGTGGCGCCGCATTTCGCTTTCTGCGGCCAAAACTTTCTGCCGCGACCAATGCCTGGCTCGATGTCGCCTCTGTCTCGGAGCTGACTGGTCCACAGCCAATCAGCCGGAAGATCGTCGCCGAGCAGATTACAGGCTGGTCCATCACGACTGAAGAGCACAACGTGTTTGTCCTGCCCGCGAAGAACAATCAGGTCGTATCGGCAATCTGTCCTCACGAAGGCTGCGAAGTCGCGTGGGAGCAAAACAGGAGTCGCTTTTCGTGTCCATGTCACGAGAGCTACTTCGCTGCAGACGGCTCGCGTGTTAGTGGCCCAGCGCAGCGCGGGCTCGACGCGTTGCCGGCGCGCATTCAGAACGGGAAACTTCAAGTGCAATACATCTCGAAGGAACAGGCGACACGCGCATGAGAAGTGACTACTCGTGGTTACAGACGACGACAGGCATCGTTGTTGTGCTCCTGTTAGTTCAGTTTCTGACTGGAGTTTTGCTGGCGTTTTATTATGTGCCGTCTGTCGATCATGCTTACACGACTGTGGCGTACATCGAGAAAGTAGTGTCGTCGGGATCGTGGATTCGCTCGCTGCATCACTACGGCTCACAGTGGCTCACGGTTTTTGTTTTCATTCATGTGATTCGACTGTTTTTGGACCGCGCTTACGCCGCAAACAGGATCCAGTGGATCGCTGCGATTTTGCTTCTCGGGCTTGTGATCGCGGCTGGCGGCACGGGCTATTCGCTACCGTGGGATGCGCGTGCGTTTTTCAGTACGAGGGTGGCTGAAGGATTGGTGGCCGGGCTTCCCGTTGCGGGAGGAATGGCGCGGCTCTGGTTACTCGGCGGCAGCGAGATCTCGGGGGTGACGCTCTCGCGATTCTTTGCGCTCCATGTGCTCGTGATTCCGGCGCTGATCGGTGCGGTTGTCGCTTGGCGAATGTTTCGGGTACAGATCGTGGAGTTGTTTGGACCACGCGATGCGATCGTCGGTACGCTCGTGTTTCTAGCGCTCGCACTTTGGGCGTTGAAGCAGCCGGCACCGTTTGGTCCATCAGTCGCGGAGGCTGGTGCAGACTATTTGCCTCGACCGGGCGCGCAATTTTTGTGGCTATATCAATCGTTGAAATACATTCCGGGTGGACTCGGATCGATTGTGGGCGTGGTCCTGCCCGGAATCGCACTGGCAGTTTTAATTGCATTGCCCTGGCTCAAACGGCAACGGTTGATTGCGGGTTCGTTACTGGGCCTCGGTGTCGTCCTCGTCGTGATCATGACGACGGCTTCGTATCTCAGTGACCGTCGTGATCCGCGAACGGCCCAACAATTTGCGAAACAAGCAGCCGCCGAAGAGGCGTGGCGCCGTCAGCCTTTCAATCCAGCCACGATCACACTCGCGGCGACGCCGACAAACGTAACTGGCGGTGCGCCAGTCATGTACACAAAGTTCTGCGTCAACTGTCATGGCACGCAAGGCCAGGGCGCGCAACAGGGGCCACTAAAGTTTCCGCCGTTGCTCGATGTGTCAACCAAACCACGTCGCAGCGTCGACGACATCGTCAGCCTGTTGAAAGACCCGACCGCTTACGGTCTTCAGCCGCCGATGCGATCGTTTTCAGAGAAGCTCACAGAAGAGCAGATGCGAGAGATTGCCGAGTGGATTGTGAAGTTGAAGAAGTGACCGTTATACTTTTGCGCCCCCTGTAAAAACATCTCAATTCGGAGAACTGTCTGATGAAACTAATTTCGCTTGCTCTATTGTGTGTCGCCATCGCCCTGGTCGGTATCGCTTGCACTGAAACGCCTACGACCACCAACACCAACACATCGCGCACGGCTGCTTCGCCCGCGGCTCCAGCCGCGACGGCGACACCGGATGCATTCGCCGGCGCACGCGCCAACTTCACCAAGAACTGCGAACCGTGCCACGGCCCGAACGGCGAAGGCGGACTCGTCAAAGTCGATAACAAACAGATCAAAGTTCCGTCCTTGAAAGCAGAACACGCAATCAAACACACCGACGATCAAATCGCCAAGATGATCACGAACGGCGAAGAAGCGATGCCGTCCTTCAAAGACAAAATGTCGCAGCAGGAAATCGCCGACATGGTGAAATTCGTCCGCGCACACTTCCAAGGCAAGTAGCCACAAAAGGCACAAAAAGCACAAAAGAGATTTGTGAAATGCTTTTGTGCTTTTGTGCCTCTTTGTGGCACCATCTCGGCGTGCACCCGTAGCTCAGTTGGATAGAGCGTCTGACTTCGGATCAGAAGGTCGCAGGTTCGAGCCCTGCTGGGTGCACCACCATTTAATGCAACATAGCCGTGAGCTGTACTTGCACGAAATCAGGAATGGCGTATTCCCCGACCTTATACCGACAGCAATCTCGGAGCGCCAGCATGAACCCCTGCGGTACCGAGCTAGCTTCTGCTAAAGGGCTCAACCGTTGTAAGAGAGCGTTCCACCTGAGCTCATCGCTGCTATACAGTTCGATAACATGAAGAGCTGCTAGATATTCTGCCAAAGGGTCAAGCAAAAACCGAACTCTATTCAATTCCAGGCCGTCCGTTGCCAACAAGTGTAGGCCATTCTCAAGGTGTTCAAGGCGCTCCAGGCAATCAACTGCACCTAACTCGTAAAGAACCGAAGTGCGGTCCGCGCGCGTGGGATAGAAATGTTCCCGCACGCACATCCAAGCGACGATCTTGCTATCGGCTAGAGCCTGCCGAATAGCATCATGATCGTCATCACGATGGTGCAAGTAATGAACATATTTCAACATTAGATCCGGAATGTTAAGTGGCAGATCATTCAAGTCGTTCTCTTCTTTTTTAACGATGAGCTGATCCGCAAACATCTTACCGAGCAGAAGAGTCACATCGCGGCCTTCGACGATACGTGTCAGATTAAGACACGCCTCGATATATTCTTGATCGTCGAATAGTTCTCGTTTGCCCACCTGCGTCAGGTATGCTTCCATAAACGAGGTGAGACGGTTACCCGCGATCCGCTGCGGTTTAATTACAGACTTAGGTATACCATCGATTACATTCTCAACTCTCGAGGTAACAACAAACGCTCCTATTGGGAAATCAGGACTAGCCGGCCGGAACTGAGTTCGAGTTTCTTGCGACAATTCGGACAGATGATCGACGATGACCAGCAAACGCTTCCGCTTTAACAACCGTCTAGTAAATTCAGAATCAACTGGATCGAGGTCACCGATAAGCGTCGTGAGTCGGCCTCTGATCGCTTCAAACAAGCGGCGACTTCCCGCGGCGTGATCCGGATCATCCAGTTCCTCTTCCAATAGAATCGGCAACATCGGATGGTCGGCGATTAATAACGGTCCATAACCCAGGGCCCGCCGTCCAAGCAGGCACGCGAAGCTTGTCTTGCCTGCGCCTCCTTCACCAACGATCAAAAGACAACTTCTCTTCGTCGACCCGAAAAGCGGTTTAAGATGCTCCGCCTTGATATCGATAAGGGTGGTGCCGTTCAGTACAACAGGTACCTCAACATGCACTGCTCTGCTTTTTACTGTAGGAAGTTTTAGGAAATTTTCTTGTGCCACCGCCTGGCGCGACCTGATCCACGCGTCTAATACTCTGTCGTGATATTCAAAAAAGCCGATGCCCAAAATGTATTTCAGCGGTATTGGTACGCCGGCTGACCAGGTTGGCAGCTTTACTTCTGCCACAGGTTTCAACGCGCTGTTCCACTTCCAAATACTCAAGGGCCACTGGATCAGGATTAGGAACCTGATAACCAATATCCAAAATAGATACGCACTGGCGAAAAGAAAGAGCGGAGGAAACCAGGGCGTATTCCAGAATTTCGATAACACGCGTTCGCGGCGGCTCGACTCAATCGCTTCCAGCGAGACAATCGCACGACTGACTCTCGCATGCGCTGGGTCATTGGCACCGATCAGCTTCAAGGCATTACGCAATTCGGGAAGCGCCGAAACATCTTGTGCATCCACTAGTGACTCAGCGATATTTGCTATCGTGTTCGTAACCTCGTTCGTCGATCGACACCTGTAAACATTGACGTTTCATACCAACTCTTCTCCAACCGCATCGTTAGAAGATCTACATTGGATTTAGTCTCGCGCTCGATCGCCAATACTGCATAAGCGGCGATTGCTCGTACATCGAGATCCGAGTCTCCGGCCCGGTCGCGGAGGAGTGGAATTGCACTGACAGCAGGTTGCCCTATGTTTCCGAGTACGAGGCATCCAGCCTTTCTTAACTCCACATCTGGAGAAACCAGCAACTCTGACACGCTTGGCACTGCCTTGTCTTTAAAGCGGACCAACGCATCCATTGCCTCATTTCTGACTTGAATATGTGGATCATTCAGCGCCCGGATGACAAATGGAAGTGTTTCTTCCGGCTTTGGCTCGATCTTGCTAAGCGCTCGCAGGGCGAGAGCTCTGACGACATGATTTTCGTCAACACTCGCGCGAAGCAGTGAAGGTATTGCTCGCGCTCCAGCGCTCGCCAGACCTTCTACCGCCGCTCCCGAAATGGCTTCATCGTTACTGGCAAGGGCTTGGATCAACCGCGATAGGCCGGAGTCACTAGCGGCAAGCACCGCCGTTGCGCGTCTCCTTTTTTCTTCCTCACCGGACTCCAACCAGGCGCTCATCACTGGTCCGACACCAACGTCGATTGCCCCCAGAGTCCGTACGATGGTTGTTGTGGAAGAATCATCAGCCGACTCAAGCAGCCCGATCAACAGCGGGACTGCCGGTTGTGCCACTGGACCTATTTTACCCAGTGACTGCACTGCATTGAATCGAGCGGATTCAACATCAGCAGTGGCCATGCGCATGAGTGGTTCAGTCGCTGGCCCTGCATCTTTCCCAATCAGTCCTAACACGGACGCAGCTTCGGATCTAACTTGTGGGTTCTCATTTGACAAAGCTCGTATAAGATCTGGAACTGCGGGTTGACCTATGCCTTTCAATGCGTTCCTTGCCTGCAATGCTGTCTCATAGTCACGGCTAAGAAGGGCAATCAATTTTGGAGTCGCTTTCCGGGCGGGCTTGCCTATCACTCCGAGCGCGTTTGCTGCTTTCACTGCCACGCGATCATTTTTCGAGTCCAGGAGAGCCATAAGGGGTTGAGTAGCTTCCTCGACGTTGACCTTCATTTCTTGAAGAACCTCGATAGCCACTTCGACCTCGTCATCGTTCTTGCTCTTAAGCAACTGAATCAGAGTAGGCATTGCTGGCTTACCAATTCGCGCCAGAGCGTATTTGGCTGAGAACCTAATCGAAAACTCACCGTTTTTCAGAGCCAAAGCAAGTGTAGGTATTGCGGGTTTGCCCACCGGACCGATTAGCCCCAGGGCATCTATCGCGGCGGCTCCAACATCGGGGCTCGCATCGGTTGCGGCTACGACCAAAGCGTCAACCGCTGGCTTCGCGGCAGGACCGAGTTTGCTCAGGACGAGACAACAGGCGGCACGAATTTTTGCGTTAGGAGATTTGAGTCCCTCGATCAGAGCCGGGATAGCGGCCGATCCCATTTTTTCTAAGGCTGTCGAGGCAGCTTCGCGTACGTCGGGATCGTAGTCATTCAAACTTTCGATCAGAAGAGCACTAGCACCGCTTTGCGCTCCAACCTGTCCGAGCAAGACTGCTAATTTCGCTCGTCCCGACCGGTCAGCTCTGCGAAACGACTGGACCAGCGACGCAACGTCTCTCTTGTTTGAGATCTCCACCACATCGTCATCAGATGTGCTTCGACCTATCGAAAGGATCGCGGTAAGTGGCGGTAAGGCGCTGTGAGCTTCTGAACCGACCTTTCCCAAAGCAACAATCGCCGCCTCGCGAACTCTTGGATCCTTGTCCTCGAGAGCGCTGAGCAAAGCCGGCACCGCAGCCACGGCATCCCGCCCGATCCGTCCTAGTTCGATGGCTGCTGCTTCTCGCACCTCTTCCACGTTATAGGTGAGCGCATTTGCGAGAGCCGGCACCTCATTTTTTGTTGCCGGACCGACTGTCCTGAGAGAATCTGAGATTCTCCCGTAATACTCTGTAGGACCGTGAGTCCATATCGCGAACCGGAATAGCCCGGGATCATGGTAGCGAAGTGCCAATACCAGGTAAGGCACACTGGCTCGCAGTTGATCACTTGATTCGCGCCGACCCAGATGACCCAGTGCAAGTACGGAGTACTCGCGCACTGACTGTCTCTGATCGTCCAATCCGCGAATGAGCGATGAGATAGAAGCATGGCCGGCATTCGTCAAAGCGCGGGCTGCGGCTTCACGTACTTTTATGTCAGGATCGGCTAAACGCTCTATTAGCGCGTTAGGTGAAGGCGTGCCCTTGTAATTGTCTGATCGTATAGAATCCAGCAACGCGAATCTGACCGCTGGATCCGGATCGTTGAAAGCTCGGCTGAGGGTTGAGGTGATTAAATCTGAATCGGAACCAAATCTAACGAGAGCCTGGATTGCTTCAACCCGAACCGTGCTTTCATCGCGTTCAAAGACGGAGACGAGCGCGCTTATCGTGGAATCATCCGGGTCCTTCACGGTCGCCAGCGCTTTCACTACCCCAAGTCGACCATTGGTGTTATGGCGCCGTAGCGCCGAAAGCAGTAGCGGCGCTGCCTGCGTGGAGTATTCTGACAGATCGTACGCGATACTGTTCTGTTCGTTATCACTAGCCTCATTCAGAGAATCGATCAGATAGACAAGCCCACTATCCACGTCGATTTTCAATAAGGCCCAACGCGCATAGGATTCTGTCCCCAGCAATCTGGCAAGCGCCGGCATTGCGGTTTTTGCTACTGGCCCGATGCGGCCCAGCGCCCAGCAAGCTGATGAACGGATTTTGGGATCTGAACTTGAAAGTATCCGGGTAAGATGCGGAACTGCTGGTTGCGCTGCGTCCCCCATTTCGACAATGACGCGCATGGCTTCGTCCTGCAATTCAGCATCGTTACCCCCCAAAATTGCAACTAGAGCATCTATCGACGGGGCGGCCTGATCTTTTGCCCTGGTTAACTCGAGAAGTGCCGACTTTATGACACCTCGGTCGTTATCGTGCAGCGCATCGTTCAGTAGTAGAACACCAGTCTTTCCTAAAGACACAAGCCCAAGTGTTGCTGCGCGCCGAATATCTGGATCCTGGTCGTGAACTGCCTGGCGCAAATAGAGCTCGCCCACCGAGCCGAGATCACCAAGCGATCGAGCTGCGCCATCTCTCACTTCCCGATCAGCCCTCAGCACACTAAACAACTCGCGGGCCACGAGCTCATTTTCGCGGCCCCCCTTAGCAAGCGCCTCTATAGCACTGTGTCGAACATCAGCCTGCTTGTCCCGTAAGGCCTTGACAAACACTTGAATAGAATTTGCTCCGAAGGCATCAAGTGACCCTAAGATCTCTACGGCTGCCTTACGAATTCGAGCCTCTCTCGCAGTGCTCGCATCGATAACGGTCGGAATTGCCGGCGCGCCGATGGAGCGCAAGGCGTCGAGAGCAGTCCGCTTTTCTTCGAAACTTATCCCAAAAAGCCCAAACCTCTCCGGTTCAGCCACCATCTGTATCAGCAAAGGAACTGCGTCGATGGCATCTGCCCCCATCGTTCCTGCAATCTCTGCGGATTTCAATCTGACCCATGGATCTTCGCTCCTGAGTCCGTCAATGAAACTGGTAGTTTTGAGAAACGGATCTTTCCGGGAGGGAAGTGGACCAATTTGAGGTTGCCGTAGACAAGACGTTGAAAGAAAGAGAAGGCACACGAGGCTTTTGAGGTAAAAGGAGCGGGAATGTTTGGGACACATTCGCACTAAGATCGATAAGCTTTCGAGATTGCAAGGTAAATAGAACCAGTGATGATCAGGATCTTCCGTCTTACTCGATTGCTACGTCAAGCTAGTCGGGGTAAATAAGCTTCGTTCGGAACAGGATTAATTTGTGACAACAACACAGCTAAAGTGGAATAATCAGATGGTAACAGATAGACTCGCTACCGGCTGCAAACAATGTCCAACGAACAACGGGCCCAACTCGCAATCCTCGGAATTCGCTACGACGAAAATTCGTCTTTTACGAAAGGCGCGGCTGATGCGCCGCCGCAGATTCGTGCCGCGCTGCGTTCTGATGCGTGGAATCTGACCAGTGAAAATGGAACGGATCTTTCCGGTGATTCCATCTTCTTCGACGCGGGAGATATAGAGCCAGTCGCGGGTAGTGAGATGTTTGCGTTGATCGAAAACTCGGTCTACACGTTGCTCGCTGACGGGTTCATGCCGATCTCACTCGGTGGTGACCACTCGATCACATACCCGATCGTGCGAGCGTTTGCGCGCAGGTACAAAGATTTGAGCGTTCTTCATTTCGACGCGCATCCGGACATTTACGACAGTTACCAGGGCAATCGTAATTCGCACGCGTCACCGTTCGCGCGCATCATGGAAGAGAAACTGGTGAAGCGTCTCCTGCAGGTCGGGATTAGAACATTCACCGCACATCAGCGCGAGCAGGTGAGGAAGTTTGGTGTCGAGTCGATCGAGATGCGCAACCTGATCGGCAATTTACAACTGGAGTTTGATACGCCGGTTTACATTTCGTTCGACATTGACGCGCTCGATCCGGCGTTTGCGCCCGGCGTGTCGCATCGTGAGCCGGGAGGTTTATCTACACGACAGGCAATCGATCTGATTCAACGACTGAAAGGAAAGGTCGTTGGCGCAGATATCGTCGAATTCAATCCACGCATGGACCCGCTTCACGTCACGGGCACCGTCTGCGCCAAACTCCTCAAAGAGATCGCGGCCAAAATGCTGGAATAAAAACCATCCACAGATTGCACCGACTATCTGCGTAATATGTGGATAACTATCGTTCGGTGATAGGAACGTAATCGCGTGTCCTGTGGCCGAGGTAGATCTGTCGTGGCCGCGCGATCTTTTGATCGGCATCCTCGAGCATCTCGACCCACTGCGCCAGCCAGCCAGACGTACGCGGAATCGCGAACATCACTGGGAACATGTCGACCGGGAAACGCATTGCCTGGTAGATGATCCCCGAGTAGAAATCGACATTCGGATACAGCCGCCGCTTCACAAAGTAATCATCTTCGAGCGCGATTCGTTCGAGCTCGAGCGCGATGTCGAGCAGCGGATCCTTCCCGGTCACTTCAAACACTTCATCCGCAACCTGCTTGATGATACGCGCGCGTGGATCGTAGTTCTTGTAAACACGATGACCAAAGCCCATCAGACGAAACTCACCCGCCTTCACGCGCTTTATGTACTCCGGCACGTTCGCGACTGACCCAATCTCATTCAACATCCGCAACACCATCTCGTTCGCACCGCCGTGCAGTGGTCCATACAGCGCCGCCGCCGCACCCGCAAGCGACGAAAACGGATCCGTGTGCGCGCTGCCGATACTGCGCATCGCATTCGTGCTGCAATTCTGTTCGTGATCGGCGTGGAGAATGTAGAGCACCGTCAGCGCCTTTTCGAGCACTGGATCCGGCTTGTACTGCAGCTCCGTCGTCTTGAACATCATGTTGAGGAAGTTGCCTTCGTAACTCAGATCGTTATCCGGATATGAATACTGCATCCCGATGCGATGTCGAAAAGCGAACGCCGCAATGGTCGGCACTTTCGCGATCAGTCGATAGATCTGTTTACAACGTAGCTCGACGTTGAAGATGTCCTTGGCGTCGGGATAAAAAGTCGAGAGCGCGCCGAGCGTTGCTTCAAACATGCCCATCGGATGTGCGTTGTAGTGAAACCCGTCGATTACCTTCTTGATGTTTTCGTTGATGAACGTGTGGTAGGTGATGTTTTTGGTCCAGCCCTCGAGCTGAGTCGCCGTCGGGAGCTCACCATTCAACAACAGGTAGGCGACTTCGAGGTAAGTGCTTTTCTCGGCAAGCTGCTCGATTGGATAGCCGCGATACTCGAGGATACCCTTGTCGCCGTCGATGAACGTGATACGGCTCTTGCACGACGCCGTATTCATGAATGCGGGATCGTATGTCATCAGGCCAAAATCGTCGTCAGACACTTTGATCTGGCGCAGATCCATGGCCTTTATCGTGCCGTCCTGAATGGGTAACTGATACTGCTTCCCGGTGCGATTGTCGGTGATTGTCAGACTGTCTTCGCTCATGGTAGGAGGATGACACAGATTAAAATCCGTGTCATCCCCGTTGAGCTGTAGCTTTAATTATTCTTACGTGCCGCCTTGATTTCGGCCTCGGCCTGTTTACGAGCTGCTTTCGATTCGTCACTGCTCAAACCGAGATCCTGCAATGTCTGACCCAGACTTCTTCCTGACGACAGCCCGCTGAGAATCGCTTCACGGGTGACGTTCGGAAAACGTCGATTCAAATTCTGGCCCAGTCGTGTTGCGGAAACGTAGTTGCCAAACGTCAGATCGGGATTTGTTGCGAGTGCTGACTGGTAACCTGCGCGCAGGTCATTGGCGTTCGTGTGCAACGCTCTGGGAACGCCTGGATGATCATTTAGATCGTCGTCGGCTTTGCGCATGTTTGAGCTTGCGCGTCTGGCGCGATCGAGACCATCGTCAGAACGACCATTTGACTTCGATGACGCATTGCTCAAACCATCATCGGAACGACCACCCGATCGACTCGAGGCGTTGCCCAAACCGCGATCGGCGCCTGTGCCGGTCGGTGGACCACCACCACTGCCGCGACCGCCGCCCCCGCCACCGCCGCGTCCTTTCCCTTGTGCGAACGCTCCGGTAGCGAGCACTAAAATCAGCACGGACAAAACCAGGAACTTACTCATACCCACCTCCTGTAAATCCTGCAAGATACTGTCTAACAATTTACTACAGGCGGAGAGGCACCTAGGCCAGCGCGCGAAATCACAACCCTATCACAACAAACTTACTTAACTCCGAGGAGCTCTATCTCAAAATACAGATTGGAGTTTGGAGGGATTGTAGGTGGCCTGCCGGCTGGACCGTAGGCGAGGCTGCTCGGAATCCAGAGCCGGCGTTTACCACCAACTTTCATCGTCTGCAAAGCTTCGTTCCAACCCTGAATAAGCCCCTTCCCGAGCTGGAACTCGGCCGGTTTGCCCGCGCCCATGGTGCGTGAGTTGTTGAATTCAGTGCCGTTTTCGTCTTTCAGCCGGCCGATGTAGTGGGCTTGTACGCTTTGTCCTATTGTCGGACTGGCGCCATCACCGACTTTCACATCCTGGTATTTCAAACCGGAAGCAGTCGTGATTTCGGGTGCGACGTTTGAACGGTTGCGGAGCGTTGAAATGACGAACACAGCCACAAAAACCGCGACTGCGGCAGTCACTATGATGGCAATTAGTTTTTTTCTATCGGCGCCGCTAGACGGCTTTGTCGTACTTACGGCGGTTGGATTTGAAGGTGCAACGCGGGGGCGCTTTCTGGCCCTTTCGATTTTTCGATGTCGACTTGTTGGCACTGAGAGGGAACCTACTTTCTATGATTATCAGCGGGATGTCGTTATACAGTATATTCTTCCGCCATGCCACTGGTAGCCGTCATACCCGCACCAAATGCACCGGTTGAAGTTCGTGAAGTTAACGAACCCGATCTCGAACCAAACTCCGCGCTACTCGAAGTCGAGGTCTCGGAAGTTTGCGGCACGGATGTTCACCTGCAACAGGGCCGTCTCGCGGGGGTGCCGTACCCTTTAGTTCCCGGACACGTTTCTGTCGGACGTTTGCAGAAGATTCGCGGTGAGTTGCTCGACGTCGAAGGCAGACGATTCAACGAAGGCGATCGCATCACGTTCCTCGACGTTCATCGAACCTGTAATGCCTGTTGGTACTGTCTCGTCGCCAAAGCCGGCACACGCTGCCCGCAACGAAAAGTTTACGGGATTACTTACGGTCTCGATGATGGGCTAAGCGGCGGATGGGCCACTCACATCTACATCAAACCGGGCACACTCTGTATTCCGCTCGATGCGGAACCCGAGACATTCATGGCCGGCGGTTGTGCGTTGCCGACGTCGCTTCACGCAGTCGAGCGTGGCGACATAAAGATTGGCGACACTGCGCTGGTGCTCGGATCTGGTCCGGTCGGTATCAACGCGATTGTGCTGGCGCTGATGCGTGGCGCGCTGCGTGTGTTCTGCATCGGTGCACCGCAGGCGAGGCTTGATGCGGCGATCGAAGCCGGTGCTCATGCTGCGCTGAACATCGAAACACACGACGACTCGCAACGATTAGCGTGGGTGCTGGAACGAACTGGCGGACGCGGCGCAGACGTGACGATCGAAGCGACAGGCGCGCCCGAAGCCGTGGTTCAGGCAATGAGGTTTACGCGCGATGCGGGTACTGTCGTTGTTGTTGGGCAGTACACAGATCACGGACTGACGTCGTTGAATCCGCATCTCGATCTAAACAAGAAACACCTGGATGTGCGTGGGTGTTGGGGATCGGAGTTTTCGCACTTCTATCGTGCTACTCAACTCGTGAAATACCGGCCCGAAGCCTGGACACGCATGACACTGATTTCATACGGATTGGACCGTGCAAACGATGCGCTCGCGGATGTCTCAGACGGACGTGTGCTCAAGGCACTAATCCGTCCATGATCCGTGTTATCTGCGGCCCCGGCCACGGCGGCCGCGCTCATCGCGAAGGCGTTGGAAGCGCTCCCACTGTTCGGGCGTCAAGACGGTCTGCAAACGTCCATCGGCCTGGCGCCGGATCTCTTCCATGCGCGGCTCGGTCTCGCGTCGTACTGCTCTCAACTGCTCGCGCGTGTCGTTAAAGATCTCCTGCACCTTTGTCTTTTGATCGGTGGTCAGTTGTAGTCGCTCGGATAACTCGTCCATACGGTTACCACCGCCGCGGAGTCCCCAGCTCCTGTAAACATTCAAAGCAAGGATGCCGGCCGTGAAGCCCAGCACGAAGATGATCGTGGCCGCAATACGTACCTGCCATCGATTCTTAGTAACGTTAGTCATGATTACCTCGCATCGTCCTCATCTTCGTAAATCGCGCTGAGCACTTGCTCGTAACTCATCTGATCGTCTGCGTCCTGGTCCATGATCACCGAATAGGCCGAATACGCAGAAGCGGTTTGATCCAACACCGGCGTCGTTTGCGACGGCTGGATGAAACTGACCACTGCGAGGGCGGCGGTTGTTACGGCCATGGTCGATACAAGCGCTTTCGCCGACCTCCATAGCCGCAACATTGCTGGCACGCTTTCCACCGCCTGCTGCTCTCTCAACGCAGCCATCACACGTGTTTGAAAGAACGGCGAAGGCTCAATCACAGCCTCCACCCGGCTCTTGATAACCATTGCCGAAAGCCGAGCAGCCTCGAAAGCTTCGCGACACGACATACACTCCAGCGCATGCGCGCGAATCTCGTTGAGCTCGCTCTCCGAGAGCATCGCGATCGAAGCATTGTCCAGAATCTCAGTGATGTGCTTGTTCATTTGATCACGCTCGCTTATAACTCAATAACTTCTCCATCGCTTCACGAACTTTACGACGCGCCCGAAATGCTCTTACTTTAACCTTCGACTCCGACCAGCCAGTCGCTTCAGCCACTTCCTTGATCGACGCCTGCTCACCATCGATCATCAACAACGCCTGCTGATCTTCCGGCGACAACACCGATAACAATCGATCCGCAAGATCCGTCGCCACCACAGTGCTCTCGACCGACGCCGGCTCGCCACCATCACCCGCTGATTGCTGTTCCAACCAGCCCTGCTCGTCTTCAGTGAGATCGGAAACGGTAAACTCCGGTCGCCGTTTCGCACCTCTCACTATATTTAGACACGTGTTGGTCGCGATTCGTGTCAACCAGCCCTCGAGAGAGCCACGACCCTCGAAGCTTCCAAGCTGCGTATACGCTTTCAAAAAAACTTCCTGCGCCGCTTCTTCAACCAGTGGTCTTTGTCGAAAAAACCGGCTCGCCACACTAAACACGCGCGGACTGTAACGTCTTACGATTTCCGCAAAGGCAGACTCGTCGCCAGCCTGCGCCTGCCGCGCCAGGTCCAGGTCCAAGGCTTGTTCGAGCCCACTCGCCAGTTGCGGTCCTCATCGGTTTAACGGATGGCGGACTCTTCATAAAAACTCGAATCCGCCAACTCCGTGGGGGAAACGCTTACTGTTCGTCGTTGTTGCGCATCTGGCCACGACGGGCTTTGAACTGCGCTCGCGACTGTTCCAACTGGGCTTTTTGCTCAGCAGTTAGGACGGAAAGCATTTCCTGATGCAGCTTGGCCTGTTCGCCCATGAGCTTTGCTTCAAGAGGCGCAATTTCCGTCAGTTTCTGAGTAGCCAGTGCTTCGTTGAACGTACCGCCTTCGCTCGCCTGACGCAACTCCTGACGCTTGGCACGAAGCTGATCGCGCAGGGGTTTGTTTGATTGGGCGAAAGTCTCGCGGATCTGTTTCATCTTGGCTTTCTGGTCTTCAGTTAAATTTAGCTGTCGGAAGAATCCACCAGCGCGCTTTCCTCCCCAGCCGTGTCCTTTGTATCCACCTCGGCCGCCATGGCGTCCCATGTGCTGGCCCTGCTGTGTGCCCTGATCGGTAGTGACCGTTTGGGCGACAGCGATCGAGGCTGCCAAAGCAATCGCCGAGAGAGTAGCTATTGCCAGTGTTTTAAACCGTCCTTTGTTCATTGCTGTTTTCTTTACTCCTACGTGTTCGTTGTTATCTCCAGGGGAGCTTCCTGAACCAATAGACACCCCCGACGCCGG
>DATFDT010000225.1:0-17837 GCA_035251975.1 Pyrinomonadaceae bacterium
GTCGTTCAACAGCTCTGAAAACATGATCGCCACGAAGGATCTCAAGCTCGCGGCTAAACGAGAGCGGTCGCAGGAAGCCGTTTGGAAGAACGTCAGCGTGGCGCAGAAGAAGTTAAGTGATAGCGTCGGCGGCGACGTGCAAGCACCTATGTCAGCATCGAGTCTTGAGTTGTCAGTTGAGAATGTGAAAGTGAAAGAAAACACCGAAAGCTACATCACGGCGCTTTCCGGAATACTGCAAAACAAGTCAGACGTGATTGGATATGTCTTTGCGATTAACGGTCACGTTAACAGCGCGGACGTTTACGCTTCACGTGCGTTGTTCGCGAAGCTCTGGCCCAAGTTGCTTAAGGCGAGTGCTGTGGAAGCGGTTGCGGAGTTGAACAAAGACATCGAGGCCAAGCCGGTCGTGAGTGAGGCTGTGCATACGTTTCTCACAGACTCAGACAAAGCTCGGGCCGAAGCGCGAGAAGTGACACGGCGCGTGAAGCTCGTGACGCGAGAAGACGAGAAGAACATCTTGTTTGAAACTCAGGACCGTGCGGCAAACGATGGCTGGGTACATCGAAACTACATCCGTAAACAGTAACGGCACTAAAACTGTTGACCGAATTTGTATTTCAGTCATGAGCTTTGTGCGGTAAAAAAATTGTGGCGAGAAACCGCAAAGGCGAGCGACTGTTCACGAGGTCGCTCGCCATTGCTTTAGGGGTGAGGGGTATGTGTCGCGCGTGGGGTGTTATTGTCAATGCGACGCTTCAATGGTTATGACTTTAGCGGGTCAAACATTTCAGAAATATTTTTAGGTGGATGGTTAGTGAGGACTTACTCGATTACACGGAAAGAATATTTCTCGATAAACTCATTGGCGCCCGATTCCGACACACCACACAACTTAACTTCATAATCTCCAGGACTCAGCATCTCGCCAGTGATCGTGAGTGGAACAATGTACTGCTCGCCCTTCGATTCCAGTTTCAATTCACCACGGGTTTGCACTGACTTGTTTTCCCGAAACAACTCCGACTTGTAGTTTCGAAAATTCGGGTTTGCCAGCTCGAGTTCGAGTTTCACGTCGTACCCTTTTGGTGGAACGTTCACTCGTGGCGCAGCAGCAGGTGCAAGCGTGACCACAACCACCGGCTCGATACGTTGTTGGACCAAACGTGACGGCGGTCTTCTGTAGCCTAACCAGCACAGCAAAGCTACACCGAGCATAACTACACCGGCGATGCCGAACACCATTACTGGTCTGCCAGCGGCAGGCAACATAGACAGGTTGAAAGATTTTTTGGCGGGAGCGCCTTTTTCGACGAGGGGCATTGCGACGGGAAACGGATGGGAGTTCACGTAGCGTTTCAGCAATTGTCCGAAGCGGAGGTTCTTTTGACGTTCAGCGGTGATCAGGAAGTGAGTCTCAAACTGCTTTCGCTCGAGTTCTGATAGACCTTCAGCCACATAAGAGTCGATCAACTCTTCTTCAACGAGCAAAAGTTCTTCGTAAGTCTCGGGCGCACAAAGAATTCGCTCTTCCAACTGGGTTTTGCGATCGCCATCCAAAATGCCCAACAAGTAGCTTTTTATCTCTTGTTTGTCAGCGGTGAGATTCAAATTATGTCTCCGGCTACAGGTACTTCTGATCTTAATGACTTTAGAGCGCCACTTATTTCACCCATCTGAGCGCTCGATGCACTTTCCCACACACTCTTTCAGACCCATCCGAATACGATAAACACGAATACGTAAAGCATTTGGAGCGATTCCGAGCTCTTCTGCAAGGGCGCGTCGATGCTCTGTTTCCGCGGGGCCATCGGCGCCGTGATACCGCAGCAGCAAGTCGCGATGCTCCGTGCTGAGTCGTTCGATACAGCGTTCGAGGCAGCTAAATTCCAGCTCGATCAGGTCTGGATCGTTTGTTGGAGGCGGCGCGGGCTGAGGAAGTTTCCGCCTCAGGTGTTCGAGGTGAACTTTATTAGCAACCCCGAAGAAGTAGCGTGTGCGGTCGCCGCTAAATTCCTTTTCGATTTCTTTGAGCTTGCTCGTGACGCGGTTGATGGTTTCGTCGGCGAGGTCTTCGGGCTCGACGCAGCCGCGCCCGGTGAAGATCTTGATCAGGCTGCGCCGAATTCTTTCGTACTTGAGGGCAGCTTGTTCGCGATCGGAATCAAGCCAATCAAGCAATGCGTCAAAAGCGTCCTGTGACAGTTCCCAGTCTTTGTTCATTCGGATGTGGGAGTAGAACTTCAGAGGCCTGGTAACTCGCAGGCACAGTTAGCCTAATTAGGAGGGCATGTCAACGACAAATTTTTGTGGGGCAATTCGCCGCAGATTATAAGGATTGGAAAGCACGGATCCGTGCCTTCGATCCGTGTAATCCGTGGCTCCGTTCCCGTTATTAATGCGTGATCTTGGTTGAGTAGAGGATCCCGTACATCGCGTCTTTGTGCTGCTCGTAGCCCTTGCCGGTGGTGGCGAGCATTAGGTTGATCATTTGCACCTGACCCAAATACTTCCGATAGGCGAGCCATTGCAGACGGCGGAAGTCGTCGGGCTTTTCGGGATTCGCTTCGCGAAACTGAACACCCGTGAGCCCGTCGATCTCGACCCACTTCAATTCATCAACCTCACCATTCTGCGCGCGCGTCTTCGCGCCATCGTAAAACGCCTGAATACTCGCGTCAGTCGGGAAATCGGCACCCATCGGCGAGATGTTTACATTCAATGTCGCGCCATCACTGCCGCCCGGCGAACGCCAGACAAAAGACTTCGATTCATTTTCGAGCTCGGTCCAGGTTGGTGGCACCGTAAACGACATACCCTGCCGATCCCACTTCACCTCTTTACCGCCGGAGAGCGCCGCTGTTTGCGCGGCTGTTGGTTGCCCATGCTCAGCGGAGCGCGCGCTGCCGCCGCCCGACGCAGATGGGCCAGAAGTCGAATTGGAATTCTTAAATTTGCCGGCGAGGTTGCAAAGTGAAAGGGCAAAACCGAGTAGCAGCAGGACCAGTATGTTTTTCATGTTTGTCTTTTACCAGATCTTGTAAATCCTGTGAATCCTGTTATCTTATGAACCTTCCCTTCTTAAACACCCCCTGTAAATAACGTCGCGCGCGAGCGCGAACTATTCGGAGAATGCCATATGAAACACACCGACGTCAGACCGCCGGTCTTTATGCTCGTATTAGCTATCTCAGTATTCGTTATTGCAGCGAGTGGTTGTGCGCGTGGTCCAGTAGCAAATGCGAATGTGAACACCAACATTAACACCAACGTTAATGCCAACGTCGCCGCCAACACGAACATCAACGCCAACACCGCGCCATCAACATTGTCGGCGCGCGAGCCGGACGCCTATAAAGCCACGATCGTCTTTACTGCCGAAACTGAAGGCGGAGACAAAGCGATCGGTATCCCAACGCTCTCCGCCGACGTCGCGAAGAGCGGCAGCAATCGTCGTCTCTCATTTAAACTCCCAGACGGTTCAGATCTTATCTATCTGGAGAAGGCAGGCGTTCAATACGGCATCGCGCCCGCGCGAAAGCAGTATGCAGAGTTGACACCCGAAGCTACCGGCTTTCAGATTCAGAAGCTGATGACGCCGGGTCAACTGGTGGCGTACCTCGAACGACTTCAGGGCATCCAATTCGTCGGCGAAGAACAACAGGCCGGTCGAACAGCACTGAAATATCGTTACGCGCGAACTTCGCAAACGCAAACATCGGCCGGCGAAGTCCATACAGAGTCGTTCATCTACGTCGATAAAGACACGGGATTGCCGCTGCGCGCGGAACTTTTTAGCGAAGCGAGTGGTAATGTACAGGGAGTTAAAGGCGCGAAGGTCGTCGCGGAGATGCGCGACATTAATACGAATCCCGATCCGAGTCTTTTCGAAATCCCAACGGGCATGAACAAGGTTTCGGAGCAGCAGGTGCGCGCTCAAGTGAACGCAGTGACAAACACGATTGCGGCAGTGCTCAGAACGCTTTTGCAAAACATGAACACAACGCCGCAACCATCACCGACTGCGTCCGCAACTGTGTCACCAGCGACCAGTCCAAGCCCGAGATAGTAAAGGTAAAAATGAAATACGTTGCCATTCTCCTAATTGGAATATTGCTCGGCGGCGGTGCTGCAGTGTTTTTTCTCGGCACGCCGCCGGCGAAGTCCGCGCCGGGTCAGGCGATCAAGCCGCCTGACCAGAGTGGAAATCAGCCCGGCGCGGTTGTGATCGGGTTGGATCAGAGCTTTATTGACGCCGTGCTCGCGACGACGTTCAGCGGGCTCGGCACGCCGACGTTCCAACTCGGGCAGTCGCGAGATGGTGGCGAACGTATCGACCATGCACTGTTTCAAGGTGGCTGCACAAACTCGATCACGCTTCTGCCGGAAGGCAGTGGCGTGAAGACCGGCGTGCAGTTTCGCAACGGCAATGTGTACGCACCGATGGCGTTCACGGGGAGTTACAACCTCGCCGGTAGTTGTATGCAGTTCAAGGGCTGGGCGCAGAACAAAATCAGGTTGTCGTTCGATCAGGAGAAGCAGACGGTTTATGGATATGTCGACGTTGAGGGCGTGAACCTCGAAGGTGTGAATCCGATCGCGAACAACTTCGTCACGGTGTTTGTGCAGGGCGCGATCAATCAGAAGGTGAATCCGCTCGTGCTCGTGAGTGAGCCGCAGTTGTCGTTGCAGATTCCGGTGAAGGCGAGCAACGGTGCTGTGAAGGCACGGGCGAAAGACGTCCGCGCCGAGATCCTCGATGGATCGTTGAAGCTTTATTTGACTTATGAATTCAGCGGGGTAAAGGGTCAGGGAACGTAGTATCCGGGTAATCCGTGGCTGTATTCGCGAGCATTCGCTGGCGCTCAAAGTGTTCCGCGATCTCTTCCGCGGTCTTTCTGCCAACGAAAGGCGTTAACTCCGAAACGCCAGCGCGTGAGATTCTCTGTATCGATCCGAAGTGCCGCAGTAATCTTCCCTTTCGCTTATCTCCAACCCCCGGGATGGCAGTTAATTCAGAAGTGAAGTCGCGTAGCTCGCGGCGCTTCCGATGGTAAGTGACTGCGAAACGGTGCGTCTCGTCGCGGATCATTTGCAGCAGACGCAGTATCAACGAGTGTGAATCGAGATAAATCGGCTCGTCCTCACGACCTTTCATCAGCAGATATGCGACATCATTATGCCTCTGAGGTGGTTTCACAATTCCCACCATCGGAATCGCTTCGAGTCCGAGCTCGCTCATCGCACTCGCCGCTGCATTTAACTGCGCTTTGCCACCGTCAATCATGATCAGATCCGGCAGCGGCTTTCCTTCTTCGAGCAAGCGACGATAACGCCGCGTCACCACTTCATTCATCGACGCAACATCGTTCGCGCCTTCGACACTTCTGATTCTGAACTTTCGATACTCGGAACGATTCATCTTGCCGTTGTCGCAAACGACCATACCCGCGACATTCTCCGCGCCCTGAATGTGCGAGATATCAAATGACTCGATCCGCGCCGGAAAGTGCGGCAGCTCCAGCGTCTCCTGTAACTCTTCGAGCACGAGCTTCATGTCAGGCTTGAGAATCCGGAAACGCTGCTCAAACGCGAGCTTTGCATTCTTGTCGACGAGATCGATCATGTCGCGCTTCTCGCCACGTTGCGGATCATAGATTTTGACGCGACGGCCTTTCCGTTTCGTGAGGGCTTTCTCGAGTAGCTCGCGATCGCCGAAATCAACCGGCACGTAGATTTCGCGCGGCACGTAGTCTGACGCGTAATACTGCGACAACACGTCGCTCAAAAACTCAGCCGGATCAAAAGCGTCCTCCGGCAAGTCTTCCCAGAAAAACTCGCGGCGCCCGACGATGTTTCCCTCACGCATCGTGAAGAGTTGCAGCGCGAGACGTTGACCTTCGCGGTAGTAGCCGAAGATGTCGACGTCGCTTTCGGAGGTCGTCGCCATCTTCTGCTGTTCTGAAAGCCTGATCACGGTCTTGCGCAGGTCGCGATACTTCGCCGCGAGCTCGTAACGCGTCGCGTCAGATGCTTCCAACATGCGCGACTCGAGCTCGTCCGCCAGCTCTTTGTTGCGTCCTTCAAGCAGCAGCCGCACATCGCGCACAGCTTCCTGATACTGTTCCGGCGTGCACAGTCCCTTGACGCACGGGCCAAGGCAGCGTTTGATGTGATACTCGAGACACGGCCGCGGCGCTTTACCGTCGATCTCGATGTCGCACGTGCGTAATTGGAACGTTCTGTTTATTAAATCAATGGTCCGGCGCGCGAGACTCGCAGGCAGAAACGGACCGAAATAGAGCGCGCCATCGCGTTGGATGCGACGCGTGATCACAACTTTCGGAAACGGCTCGTTGATCGTGAGTTTCAGGTGCGGGTACGATTTGTCGTCCTGAAGCTTGATGTTGTAACGCGGCTTGTGCTGTTTGACGAGCGCCGCTTCGAGTATTAAGGCTTCAACTTCGTTGTCAGTAACGATGAACTCGAGATCGGCGATCTGGCCGACGAGCGCGTCCGTCTTCCGGTCGAACGGCCGCGCGCGAAAATACGAGCGGACACGGCTGCGCAGGTTCTTCGCCTTGCCGACATAAATCACCTTCCCCGCCGCATCTTTGTGCAGGTATACGCCGGGCGAGGTCGGGACTTCTTTCAGTTTTTCCTCAATATTCACGATGTTTGGATGCTATTTTAACTGAGCCAATGCATTTTCCACTTACGCTCCCGGCAAACAAACCTTTTGACGCTGTCGGCTTCGGGCTGAACGCCGTCGATCACCTGATCGTGGTGCCGGAGTATCCCGCGTTCGATACGAAGATGCGGCTACTCGATCACAAGCAGTCGGCCGGTGGTCAAACAGCGACCGCGATGGTGGCGCTGCGTCGTCTGGGTTTGAAGACGGCTTACGCCGGACGGTTCGGATCCGATCCGGAAGGGCATTTTGGTTTTCAGACATTGAGCGACGAAGACGTCAACATCGACTTCGCTGAGATCGTCGAAGGCGCGAAGAACCAAATCGCGTTCATCACGATCGACGTGCGCAGCGGCGAGCGAACGATTGTGTGGGATCGTGACGACAAGCTCGCCTACGCCGCCGAAGACGCGCCGGCCGAATTTGGAGCGTTGGGAAAGGTTTTGCATCTCGATGGCCACGATCCGCTGGCGTGCGCGCGCGTCGCAAAAGCTGCGCGTGAGGCGGGAACGATCATTTCGGCTGACATCGACAACGTCTACGACGGCTTGCCAGAGCTGCTACCGTTGATCGACATCATGATCGGATCGAAAGAGTTTCCGCGGCGCGTGACTGGAATTCACGATCACAGCGAAGCTCTCGTCGAATTGAAGAGCCGCTATGGTTGTGCCTTGGTGGGCATGACGATCGGAGCGGACGGCGCGGTGATTTATCACGACGGACGATTCATCGAATCTCCGGGCTTCGAAGCTCCCGGCGGCTGCCGCGACACAACCGGCGCGGGCGACGCATTTCACGCCGGCTTTCTTTACGGCTTTCTCAACGGCGAAGATCTCGAAACGAGCATGAAACTCGGCAACGCCGTCGCGGCCATTAAGTGCAGCGCCCTGGGCGCCCGCACCGCGCTACCTACTAGGTCAGAGCTAAACCAATTTCTTTTGAGTGTTCCCACCTAACAGGTCAGGAAGAGGGGCTTGCCCCGCTCTTCGAATCCAAGCAACGGCGGGGGCAAGCCCCTCTTCCTGACTTGTTAGGTGGGAACGTGATATAACCCTCCCAGCACGCCACCTGAATATCTTACAAAGAGGAAACATGAAACTCCTGGTTCTATTACTGAGTGTCCTGCTACTAAGTCTGGGACTTCCGCCGCAGCGCGCTGAATCAGCCGACATCGTCTTCAAAAACGGCAACGTCTACACCGCCAACGACAAGACACCGAAAGCACAAGCAATCGCCGTCAAGGCTGACAAAATTGTCTTTGTCGGCACGAATGCAGCCGCACAGAAATTCGTTGGCCCAAACACACGCGTCGTCGATCTGAAAGGCAATACGGTGCTTCCTGGTTTTACTGATGCTCACCAGCACCTTTCCGGTGTCGGTCAGCGCGAGATGACACTCAATCTCGAAGGTACGACGAGTCTCGAAGACTTGCTCGCGAAAGTGAAAGCACGCGTCGATCAGGCAAAGCCGGGCGAATGGGTCACGGGTCGCGGCTGGATCGAAACGCACTGGCAACCACCGGTGTTCCCGACGCGCTGGGACCTCGACAAAGTCTCACCAAACAATCCCGTAATTCTGGGACGCGCCGATGGCCACGGCGCAGTCGCAAACAGCGCCGCGTTGAAACTAGCTAACGTTGATAAAAACACTCCAAATCCATTCGGTGGCGAGATCTCGAAAGACAAACAAAATGGCGAGCCGAACGGCATGTTGCTCGACGCCGCGCAGGGCCTCGTGCGCCGCCGCGTGCCGCCCTCAACCAAAGAAGACGACGAGCGTGCGGTCGTGCTTGGTGCGAAACGCGACGTCGAGCTTGGCTGGACACAAGTGCAGGACGCGGGCGGCAGTTTCGCCGAAGTCGACATCTTCAAAAAACTCTACGCCGCTGGCACGCTCAAGCTTCGCATCTACAAAGCCGTCTATGGACCAGGCCCGCAAGCGAATCGCCTGCTCAACGACGGTCCGATCATCGGTGAGTTTGGAAATCGGCTGACGGTCAGAACAATCAAGGTCGTCTCGGATGGCGCCCTCGGCTCGCGTGGCGCGGCGCTGCTTGGACCATACTCAGACGCGCCCGACACTTCCGGATTTCTAACCGTCAAAGCCGAAGAACTGCGACCGATGCTGATCGACGCTTTGAAGAAAGGCATTCAAGTCGAGACACATGCGATCGGCGATCGCGCGAATCGTTTCATACTCGATGAGTACGAAACTGCACTCAAAGCCGTGCCTGCGAGCGAGAGAAAAGTTGCTGACCCGCGCTGGCGAATCGAGCACGCACAGATTGTCAATCCCGCTGACATTCCGCGTTTCGCGAAGCTCGGAATCATTCCGTCGATGCAGCCGTCGCACGCGATTGGCGATCTCTTCTTCGCGCCGAGCCGTCTCGGCATCCCGCGTCTGAAAGGTTCGTATGCGTGGGAGAGTTTCATCAAGTCGGGCATCGTTGTTCCCGGCGGATCTGACGCGCCGGTTGAGCGTGGGGAGCCGATGATCGAGTTTTACGCGGCGGTCGCGCGCAAGGACCAAAAGGGATTTTCCGGCGAAGGCTGGCATCCTGAAGAAGCCGTAACTCGCGAACAAGCGCTCAAGATGTTCACCATTTGGCCGGCATATGCGGCGTTTGAAGACAAACTGCGCGGGACGATCGAGGTTGGGAAACTGGCAGACTTAACGATCCTTTCCGCCGACATCATGACCATTCCCGCGTCTGAAATATTAAAGACGCGCTGCGTGATGACCGTCATCAACGGCGAGATTGTCCATGAGGTCACCTAAGCTGATCATAAAAACATCGATTCTCTCCCTAGCGCTTGCTTCATTGCTTTTGGCACAGGAGCCGAATCCGCCTGCGGCAAAACCTGCTGGTCCAACCGTACGACTGAGTCTGATTGTAACCGACTCACAGGACAAATCTCTCAACGCAATTAGCAAAGACGATTTCCGCTTACTGGAGGATAAAGTTGAGCAAACCGTATTGAGTGTCGAGGCGGATGTAAGACCGGTTGATCTAGGCATTTCTATCGATGCCTCCGGCTCAGTCCTCCGCTATCTTGAGCTCGTTATAAAAGGCGCTAAGCTCATAATTATTAACCGCGAGCCTAAAGATGAGATCTTTCTCGAGCGGTTCATAAGCAATGACAAGATCGAGACGGTGCAGGACTTCACCAGCGATCAGAAGCTCTTAACCGACGCAGTCGAGTCGATATATGTGGAGGGCGGGCAATCAGCCGTCATTGATGCGATCTATATGGCCGTGGAGCACATGGCAGGTCACAATCGCAACTCAGATCGGCGCAAGGCTTTGGTCCTCTTTACCGATGGCGAGGATCGCAACAGTTACTACAACATCGAGAACCTGCTAACCCTCCTGCATAAGGAAAAAGTCCAGATTTTTGTCGTGGGTTTGATTGGGGATCTCCAGGATAAGCCCACCAGTACCGCTCGTGCAGGTAATCGAGCGCGGGCAATAAAACTCCTGACCACACTTGCCGAAGAGACTGGCGGCCGTGTGTTCTTTCCCAGAGACAACTCCGAGCTGGGCCAGTCGATCGCTCAGATCGTTCACGACCTGGACGGACAATTTCGAATTACTTATCAGTCGTCGAATGACGTGAAAAAGGACTTTCACAACGTCGAAGTAAAGGTTATCCCACCGGGTGGTGAAAACCGAAAACTAATTGTGCCGCGTGGTTATACGGCACCTTAATAGACAGGATTATCCATGATGAAAACACGTCGTGACTTCCTCTCACTGACCGGCAAGAGTCTCGGTCTCGCTGCGCTTACGACACCAACCATCAGCGCGCTCGTAAAAGAAGTCGAAGCGGCGACGCGCAGGGTGGCTCATCTCACGCCCGAGCAGGTGGCGATGGATGAAGACTACTGGTCCGTCATTCAAAACTCGTTCACCGTCACACGCGGCATCGTGAATCTCAACAACGGCGGCGTCTCGCCGAGCCCGCGCATCGTCACGGAAGCACTCGTTCGTTACATTTGGCAGCAGGAAGACGCAACCGCCTACACGATGTGGCAACTACTCGAGCCACAGTCAGAAACCATTCGCACCGGACTCGCGGAGATGTTTGGTGTTGACCGCGAAGAGATCGCGATCACCCGCAATGCGTCAGAGTCACTCGAGATCCTTCTGATGGGAATGGATTTTAAACAGGGCGACGAGATACTCACGACCACACAAGATTACCCGCGCATGTTGACCACACTGCGACAGCGTGAGCGTCGTGAAGGTCTCGTGCTGAAGATGGTGAAGATCCCGATCCCGCCAAAGAACCTCAACGAGATCACGGCAGCATTTGAAAAAGGCATTACGAGTCGAACGAAGCTGATTCTCGTTTCCCACCAGGTGAACATCACGGGCCAGATCACGCCCGTGAAAGCAATCTGCGAGATGGCGCGCGCGAAAGGCATCGAGACGATCGTTGATGGCGCGCATTCGTATGCACAGTTTGACTTCAAACAGAAAGATCTCGGTTGCGACTACTTCGGGACGAGTTTGCACAAGTGGCTCTACGCTCCGAAAGGAACGGGTTTGCTTTACGTCAAGCGCGACAAAATCGAGAAGCTTTGGCCGTTGATGGCGGCGGAGTCGAAACAGGCAAACGACATTCGCAAGTTTGAAGAGATCGGCACACACTCCGCGGCGCCGCGGCTCGCGATTGGTGAAGCGTTACTGTTTCACAACGGGATGGGTGGAAAGCGAAAAGAGGCGCGACTCCGTTACCTCTCGCGTTACTGGATGAACCGTCTGAAAGACGTGCCGAAAGTGAGCTTCAATACGTCGTTCGATCCGGAGCAGTCGTGTGCGATCGCGAACGTCAATATCGCCGGAATCGATCCCTCTGCGATCGGCAGTTATCTTTTCAACAAGCACCGCGTCTTCACGACGCCGATCGTACACGAGGAATTCAAAGGCATCCGCATCACCCCGAACGTCTACACGACCCTCGGCGAGCTTGATCGCTTCTGCAACCTCATGGAATCAATCGCCCGGAACGGCCTGCCGACTTAATCCGTATCCCTCTGTGTGATCCGCAGTTATAACTGCTAGAATGACGGACGTTGGAGGTTTGATATGGCAGAAGGTCGGGACCCAATTCGTGACGTTGCAGAGGCCGTTTTAGGCGGTTTGCGCCAGATCGAGGATTGTTCATACGCAGTTATGCCCAAAGACATCGCACACTCCGTGGCGGGCGTTAAGAAGGCACTGCTCGGAGCGCTCACGAATGCGCTTCGGTGGGAAATGGAATGGATCGACGACCGCGTCGCGGGCGGCGACAAGCTGAGAGAGGAGTGGCGCGAGAAGGCCCGGCAGCGGACCTCGCAGGCAGCTCAATAACATGGAAGTCCTACTCGCAGAGGAATTCGGTTTTTGTTTCGGCGTCGAGCGCGCTGTCGAGATGGTTGAAGAGGTAGTCGAAGAAGGCGCGCGCCCGATTCGCTCACTTGGGCCACTCATTCACAACGCGCAGGAAATGGAGCGACTCGGCGCACGCGGTGTTTCCACGATCGACTCGCCTGACGAAGCTGACGCCGACACGATCGCAGTGATTCGCGCGCACGGAGTCACGCCACAAGTACAACACGAACTCGAGCAACGAGCGGCCAAAGTGATCGATGCGACGTGCCCTTTCGTGACTCGTGTGCAGCACCTCGCCGAGCGCGCCGCGCGTCAGGGACGCGATGTTGTTGTCGCGGGCAATCCGGATCATCCGGAGATGATCGGCGTTGTTGGTTACGCGCCAAACAATACTTACGTCGTGCGTGATGCGAGTGAAGTAGCCACACTTCCGAAGTTGCGTTCACCGTTGGTCGTGTCGCAAACGACGATTAAGTTGCAGACGTTTCTGGACGTTGCTGAAGCAGTTCGCGAGAAGGCTGACACTGAGCCGCAAGTCATCAACACGATCTGTTCAGCGACGCGCGATCGACAGGACGCCGCCCGTGCACTTGCCGGACAGGTCGAGGCGTTTTACGTTATCGGCGGCCGCCACTCATCTAACAGCGTTAAGTTACTTGCAGTTTGTCAGGAACAGTGCGCGAAGAGTTTCCTGATCGAGACTCCTGCCGAGATCAATCCGGCTGATTTGCAGGGTGTGAAGAAAGTCGGCGTAACGGCGGGCGCCTCAACTCCAAACTGGCTCATCGACCAGGTCGTCGAGCGTCTCCATTCAATAAGCGAGTAGTACTCAAAAGGCACAAAAGAACAAAAGGCACAAAATGGTTGAATGAGTGAAGGCGCCAAATTCTCGTACGGGAGAATTAGGCGCCTTAACTTCTCAAGATGTTTTTGTGCTTTTTGTTCTTTTGTGCCTTTTGTGTACTACAGATCGTCTACTTGATCGAGTGCATTGACGATTTGGCGGGCTTCCTCTGAACCGTACTCGATAACCTGTCTACGCAGAGCGGCGCGAGCTGTTTCTGCATCAACCGGATCATTCAACAGCGCGGTCAGTACCGAAACGGGGCAGCGGGCGAGCGCTTCATTCGCGAGCTCACGGACGATCGTGTCTTCAGAGCGTGCGAGCTCGCAGATCTCGCTGGGCGGAAAACGCGCCGTTAAAGCGTCTGCGAGGATGTCGATCCGGCGGTAGTCTCTTTGTGTTTCGGCGCGACGGACGAGTTGCGCGAACACCTCTGCTGACTCGGTTTTCTCGAGAAGAACTGCGGCGCACGTGTCAGCGATAGATTTCAGTTTGCCATTCTTCTCCGCGTCGAGGGCCGCGAGAAAGCGGCTCAGCTCAAGATCGGCGCGCGCGTCGTACTGAAAATTTCGAGGTGTTTGAGTTCCATTTGAGGCGTTTTGCAGCGCCCGCTCGATGAGCCCGCGTGTGGCGGGACGGAGTTCAGACCAAACGGTGGCGATGCGAGACCCGAAATCGTCGATGCTGAGGGGCAAAGGCATAGAACGGCGTACTATACGCCAAGACCCGCGAAAAGCGAAAATCTATGTGCTGACGTTGTGATCTTTAATTTCCGCAATCGTCGGAAAGGGGATCTTCACGATCTGGCCGTTCGCGACTTCGATCTTTACGCTGGGCGTGGTGAGAGCCTGGGTGGTCTTCATGCTTCGCACCGTCCCACGCACCCGCCTGCCATCAGTCGTGATGATCTCCACGTTGTCTTTGCCATATAGCGGTTGTAGAGCTGCGAGTGCTTTGGTGATTTCCACAATAAGAACCTCCAGGATATCCGCATTATTGCCTTTGCGTGGCCACAAAGTCTAACGAAGTAGCCCCGATGCAACCGGAAAACATTATTTGGCGTATAGACCCTGTCCGTGTATTCTTCGATTAGATTCCCGGAATAGGTGGATCCGCTATGTCGCAGGTTGCTGAAACAATTTGTTCAAACTGCCATTCGACGATGCCGGCGGAGCTGCGCTTTTGCCGGAATTGCGGATTTCGACTGACTGGAAGCACAGGTGGCTACACCGGAAGCCAGTACCTTCCGGCGGTCGCTGATTCTGCCGCGCTTACAAAAAAGAAACGCCGCATCAGCGGGATGTCGTGGATCTTCATCGGACTGCTGGTGTTCTTCGTCGGGGCTGCCGCATTCACCGCGTTAGTTGCTCCGCTGCGCCATAGCGCGAACATCGTACAGCGCACGCCCGTCGTCAAGTCTTACCTCGGTATTGATGATTTCAATAACACAGACCAGGGTGTGATGTTCGAAGCCGTCACTACACCGGGCGGACCCGCGGATCAGGCAGGACTCGTCGGTGGCGACGTGATTCTCAGCTTTGACGGTCAACCGATTCAAAACGAAGAGCAGATCGAAGATCTCATGGAGAAAACCCCCATTGGGAAGACAGTCGACGTCGAATACTTGCGAGACGGTCAGAAGAAGACGACCAAGTTGACGACGATCTCGCAGGAGGACAACAAGCGATTGTCTCGCGAGTTTGATCGTCGACCGGAAGGACGCGCTCACTTCGGTTACGAAGACGGCGATGCCGAGCGAGTGCAGGTTCCGGGAACGAATCTGTACGGCGTCAGGTTGGGAACAGTTTTGCGCAGCCGCCCGGCGGATCTCGCGGGCGTGAAGGAGGGCGACATCATAACGGCGTTTGATGGTGTGCCGATTCGCACGAGTGAAGAATTACTGATGCGCGTGCGCCGCGCGCTGCCTTACAGCACCGTGAAGTTAAGCATCGTGCGCAAGGGTGAAAACGAAACCGATCCGGTCGAGAAGCTCGAGATTCCGGTAAAGATGGGCAAGCAATAAATCCGCGTTTTTATCCGCGTTTATCCGCGGCTAAATATTCTCTGAGCCGAGCTTCCATTTCGAGTTTTAGATCTTCCCGCTCATCTTCAGTTTCATCAGCTTCAAACGTTTCAAACAACGCATACTGCGTTTGTGCCATGAGCCTTAACTCCCACGCCTCGCGATTTTCATGCGAAGGGCGCGAAAACCACAGCGCATCAAAAGTCGCCTCTTTAACCGGCAAATTCTCAGGAAGCTGAAGCTCGACGCGCGTCTCCGGTCGCAGCAGTGCACTCCGCAATTGCCACCCATGCTTGCGGTACAACGCCGTCAATTCCGTAAACAAATCCGCGCTTTTCATGCTCAAATACGGTTCCGACGGAGCCTAGCACAGTTCCGCTCCGGTTGACCGTCTCAATCGGCCGCCACTATCATCACTGCGCTTTGGAGGGTCGCCTGAGTTCAAGACAAGTAAGTAGTGTACTGACTAGCCTGATTCTCCTCATAGTCTGTCGATCGATTGCGAGCGGGGTGATATCAGTACCGGAAAACATGTCAACAGAAGCAACGCCTTTTTACGAAGCCCTTGCGAAGGCCCTCAAGAAACGGAAAATCAAGATCGACGCGGTTTGCCCGCCGTCCGATCCCGTCTCACGCCGCATTCTCGAAGAATACGGCGCCATCTACCTTGCGAATAAGAAAGTTACTCCGCCACCGGTCTGTATTTTTACTACCGAAGAACAGGTGACGAAATTCCAGGACGACGCTGGTTTTGAAACGGAGTTTATGGGTTACGACAATGTCGAGCTCCAGCCTGAAGCGCTGAAAAGCCTCAACAAAGCGCGCAAAGAAGCACAAAAGGAAGGTCTCGACATCACGCCGCGCGATGGTGCGGAAGCAGGCCGGCGTAACTACGAAGACAGCGTGCGCCTCTGGAATTCGCGTTTTGAGCCCGCTCTCGATTACTGGTTGTCGCAGGGTCGACTCACCGAAGAGCAAGTGACACGTATGCGAAGTCTGCCGCTAAGGCAACAGGTCGCAGAAGTCCTGGAGCTGGAAAAAACGGGGATTTACTTCAGCAAAGACTTGTCTAAATCGATTCTTTACTCGATCGCAGCGCCTGGCGCATCGCAACACATCGCGATGCTGGCGTTTGATGTGAACGAGTTTGACAACCCGCGCGTGCGCGAGATCATGGCGAAGCATGGTTGGTTTCAGACCGTGCTCAGCGACTTGCCTCACTTCACGTATCTCGGGTTGAAAGAGAAGGACCTGCCGAAACACGGGCTGCGGAGTCTGGAGATCAACGGGCAGGTGTTCTGGATCCCGAATGTCCCAGGCGTTCATCCCGGCCTGGATAAGTGAGCCACGGATAACACGGATTTAAAATCCGGATTTTTATCCGTGTTATCTGTGGTTGGATTTATGCTAAACTACACGGCCTCTTCCCCCAACCACGTCCCAAAACCGAAGTTGATTTCGACCTTTTAACCCGAAGGAAGGTCAATATGGATGTCCCCCAACTTATCGCTGGCAGATTCAGAATAGAGCGCGAAATCGGGACCGGCGGCATGGGCACGGTTTACCTTGCCACGCATCTCGATCTCGAACGCCCGGTCGCAGTCAAGATCATCAGGCCGGAGTTTGCCGCTGACGCCGACGTTGCCGATCGCTTCCTGCGCGAAGCGCGAACGATGGCGAAGCTACGCCATCCGAACGCCGCGATGATCTTCGACGCGGGAAATCTGCCTGACGGACGTCACTTCATCGTCATGGAGTTTGTTGAAGGGGAAACTCTGTCGCAGGCGCTCGCACGCCAGGGCCGTTTTTCATTTACTGAAGCAATCGATATCGCAACGCAGATCTGCGACGTTCTCGAAGAAGCACACCGCCTCGGTATCATTCATCGCGATCTCAAGCCGTCAAACATACTACTCGGCAAGCGCGGCGTTTGTGTGCTCGATTTCGGCGTCGCGAAGGTTTTGGCTTCGTCTGCCGAATCAACTGCGACACACGCGAGCACTGGTTCGGGACAATTGATCGGAACGCCGCGTTACATGTCGCCGGAACAGTGTTTGGGACAACGTGTCGGCGCGCGCAGTGACCTCTACAGTCTTGGTGTGTTGTTGTATGAAATGCTGGCCGGTCGCCCGCCCTTCGTCGATCCATTGCAATCAGCGTTGTTAGTCAAACAGGCGACTGCGCCTGCGCCGCCGTTGCCGAGATTGAGGCAGGACATCCCGCGTTCACTCGCGCTCGCCGTTCATAGTTTGCTTGCGAAACGGCCGGAGGATCGACCGCGCACGGCGGCGATGGCGAAGATGCTTTTGGAGCGCAGCCTGTTGCGACCCGAAGGTCCGGTGGCCCATGCTGATCCAATGTCGTCGATGGTCGCGGCTGCTGATGCCGGGCGCGGTTTGCTGTTTCGAGTCGGCGCGCCGACGATCCTCGTGACGATTTTCAGCGCACTGCTCGTCTGGGGTTACACGGGTGGGCAGAGTGCGACCGAGCCGCGCATACCAAACAATGCGCTGCCAGTTGCTGCGTCACAATCGCAGTTCACACCAGCTACGTGGCGCACCGGCTCTACTGCTCCAACAGGCGGCGTTACCCAACCCCGCGAGAATCCGAAACCCGTCGAACAGTTAACACTCGATCAAGCCCGCAGGATCGCGGCGCGTTTTGCAAAGGGTTCGCTCGGCGATGTTGAGATTGTCGATACCGACTCCGGACGAGCGATTGTTGCCATTAACAATCAGCGGAAAGCCGGCACGACAAACTACCTTGTCCTTCAGAAACAAAATGGAAAGTTTCGACTCAGCGCCCAGGGACGGCTCGACGCCAAAGGATTCAGTCATGCGAGCTGGAGCTCTGAAATCGTGGATGCCGATGAAGACGGATTTGAGGAGTTGTTGTTTACCGG
>DATFDT010000226.1:0-12306 GCA_035251975.1 Pyrinomonadaceae bacterium
TACTTTTAATGAACGGTTTCGGCGTCACGGTCATGCCTGGTCTAACTTTCAGGGTTCCTTCGGCGACGATTGATTCTCCGGGCTTAAGACCATCTTCGACAACCCACATCGCCCCGCTCTTCTCACCGAGCTTCACCGCACGAATGTTGATCTGATTGTTTGGTTCAACCACGGCTACCTGATAAATCCCCTGCAACTCCGTCACGGCTCTTTGCGGAATGAGCAACGCCTCTTCTTTCACACTCGTGATCGCACGCACGCGCCCGTACTGCCCCGGCCGCAACAGATTTCCGGCATTCGGAAACACACCCGCCATGCGAATCGCGCCCGTCTTCGGATCGACTTCTCGATCCGCGAAATAAAATTTGCCTTTCTCCGGATACGTCGTCCCGTCGGCCAGAATCAGATCGAGTTGATCCAACTGCCCACTCTGCCTTGAGTAATTCAGATATTCCTGTTCGCTCAGTGTGAAATAAACCTTGATCGGATCGACCGTCGACACGGTCGTCAATGGACCACTCGTCGTATTAACGAGGTTCCCGACCTGCGCGGTAGCAATGCCAACGATTCCATCGATCGGTGCTGTGATTCGTGTAAAACCGAGATTCAGTACTGCCGTATTAACGATAGCCTTAGCATTTTCAAGCTGGCCTTTAGCGGTCGAGATGCCGGCCCTGGCAGTGCCCACTTGCGCCCTCGCGTGAGCGAGCTGCGCGCGCGCTGCCTCAACGCCGGCTTTCGCTGCCTCAACCTGCGCTTTCGACACGACATTCGTCTGCGTTGCGTTGTCGTATTCCTGTTGTGTGACGGCTTTCTGCTCTGCGAGCGGTCGATACTTATCAACATCGAGCTGCGTCTTGACCTGGTTCGCTTCAGCCTGGGCCAACTGTGCCTGCGCTTGCGACAACTGGCTGTTTGCCTGTGAAAGCTGTGCTTCAGCCTGTGCGACTTGAGAAGTTGCCTGTTCGAGTTGTCCCTGGAATTGGGCCACCTGCCCGTTCGCCTGATCTACTGCTGCCTGAAACGGTCGCGGATCGATCTCAAACAGAAGTTGACCCTTCTTAACGAACGAGCCCTCTTTGAAGTCCTGCCGCAGTAGATAACCAGTTACCTGCGCTTTGATCTCCGCGTTGACCATTCCGTCGGTCGTGCCAATCCACTCTTTGTAGATCGGCACATTCGTTTGCTCGACGGGCACGACTTCGACTTCGAGCGGCCGCGGCGCTGCCGCCACTGGTTTATTCGAGCGTGCGAAACCCAACAGCGCCGCCACAACGAAGAGCGATACGATCGCCAAAGCAACGGTAAGTATTTTGTGTTTTGCTAAAACTGACTGTAGTCCTTTTAAACGGCTCACCTGATTTCCTCCTGAATTACCGGACCGTGGTTATGTGTGACGACAACTGGTCAGGTGACGATATGTGGTCGCCACCTTTGGTCACAGTGTTTTCAATTTCTTCAATCAGACACTTCGTCATCAGACTCGTCGAAAAGAGTTTTATTCCTCTCTTATGCATTCTTGCGAGCAGCTCTTTTCCGTGGTCATCGACGAAACTAACATTCGTCAAATCAACCAATACCGCCACTTCATCGGCTGGGCGCGTCTGCCAGCATTTATCCAATTCGTCGACACAGCGCCCGGCCAGCTTGCCTTCGAGAAAAAGCCTCGTCGTCGATGATTCTTGTTGAGCAGTAATCCTGATCACGGTGGTGGTCCGAACCACTGCAAGTAGTTAGCCACGGATAAAACGGATAAAAAAATCGGATTTCCTATCCGTGTTATCCGTGGCTAATAGAGAAGCCCTTTTTGCGGCTAAGGAGTTTTTGGTGCACAATCAAGTCATGAATTCTCCCGCTGTTCAGGTCGTGGCCGACGATCAGCAAACGCAGAAATTCCTCACCCTGTTAGAACTCTCGAAGGCCATCACTTCGCACCATAATTTGTCAGAGCTGTTCCACGAGCTCGCGTGTCGTCTCGAAAATCTGTTTCCGTTTCGCGATATGGCGGTGATGCTGCACGAAGACCACCGCGACGTGATGCGTTCCTACATCATGGAGGGCTGTGCGACGGCTCGTTGGGTCGGTAAAGAGTCAACGGAAGTTTCCGTCGACGATTCGATCAACGGTCACGTGTGGAAAACTCAAACACCAGTCATCATCGACGATCTGGATCACGATTTCCGATTTCCCGCCGCGCAAATCATCCGAGAGCAGGGAATCAAATCAGTCTGCTGCATTCCGCTGAGCACGGTTCATCAAAAACTCGGCGCGCTGAATTTGTGGAGTGAGAAGGTCGGCGCTTATCGCGACTTCGATATCGATTTCGCGCAGCTCGTCGCCGGACAGATCGCCGTCGCAGTCGAAGCACAATTCCAACGAGAGCAGATCGCGCGCGAACGCGATCGGTCGCAGTTGCTGCTACAGGTCAACAACACGCTCGTCTCGAATCTTAATCTGCGCGAGTTGCTGTCGGCGATCTCTTCTGCGTTAAGCCCGGTTATGCCGCACGAAGCAGCGGCGCTAACGCTTTACGATGAGACGAAAAATGAATTGCGTGTCGCGGCGTTTGATTTTCCCGAACACGACGGGAAGTGCATAACCGACAAAATTGTTCCGTTTGAAGGGAATCCGATTGGACAGGCATTCACGACGCGGAAAACGGTCGTCATTGATTATCGAAACAGTGACGATCCACGAATGGCTTGTTCCGATTTCGCGTCGGGCTGCGCTGCGCCTTTGATCTTTCGCGATCGTGCGCTCGGTGTACTCGCAATCAAGAGCCGGCGACCAGGTGCGTTTTCAGCCGAAGATTCCGAATTATTTGAGCAGGTCGCGAAACAGGTTGCGATTGCGGTTGAGAATGCGCTTGTCTACAACGAGATCGAAACACTGAAGAACAAGCTGGAGAAGGAGAAGCTCTACCTCGAAGAAGAGATTCGCACGGAATACAACTTCGAGGAGATCATCGGATCTAGCTCGGTGTTGAAGCGGGTGTTGCAGAACGTCGAGACAGTTGCAACCACTGATTCGACCGTCTTGATTTACGGTGAGACCGGCACAGGCAAGGAGTTGATCGCACGCGCCATCCACAATCTAAGCGACCGTCGCGAGAGAACGCTCGTTAAAGTGAACTGCGCGGCCATTCCTACCGGACTTCTCGAAAGCGAACTGTTCGGACATGAAAAGGGCGCGTTTACCGGAGCGATCGATCGACGTATCGGGCGTTTCGAGCTTGCGCATCAGGGCACGATCTTTCTTGATGAAGTCGAGGATATCCCACCTGAGTTGCAGTCGAAGCTGTTGCGAGTGTTGCAGGAGCAGGAGTTTGAGCGACTCGGCAGCTCACGCACGTTGCGAGTAGATGTTCGTGTAGTCGCGGCAACGAATGCGAATCTCGAGCAGATGGTTGAAGAAAAGAAGTTTCGCAGCGATCTGTATTACCGGTTAAACGTTTTTCCGATCAACGTGCCGCCGTTGCGCGAACGGCCTGAGGATATTCCGCTCCTCGTCCATTTCTTTGCGAACAAGTTTGCGCAGCAGATGAAGCGCCGGATCGAGAGCGTGCCGAAGGAAACGATGGCTGCGTTAGTTAACTATCATTGGCCGGGAAATATTCGCGAGCTGCAGAATCTCGTTGAACGTGGTGTGATCTTATCTCGCGGGCCGAGTTTGGAGATTCCACTCGGAGAGTTGAAGCAGTCGACGCGGCCAACGAATCACGTCAATGGATCGACAACACTCGAATCCGTCGAGCGCGAACACATTCTGCGAGTGTTGAGCGACTCGAAATGGGTGATTGGTGGTCCAGCCGGCGCTGCGGCACGACTCGGCGTCAATCGCACAACACTCAATCATCGTCTCCGTAAACTCGGAATCACGCGTCCCCAACCACAGTCCTAAAGCTCGCGGGCGGCCACGGAGGGCCGACCCTACAGTTGTAGTCAACCACGCAACTTCGTCGATAGCGCCCGGTGAGCAACAACTGTAGGGGTGGCCCTCCGTGGCCACCCGTGCTCTAATGACAATATGACGCAAAAAGAAAAAGCGGAGGTTTTCAAAAACCTCCACGTCAAAGGCACGCCCGTAATCTTGTACAACATCTGGGACGCCGGCAGCGCCCGCACGTTGGAGCAAGCTGGTGCGAAAGCGATCGCGACCGGCAGTTGGTCGGTTGCGGCGGCGCATGGCTTCGACGACGGCGAAAAGATTCCCCTGGAACTGGTGCTGACGAATATCAAACGGATCGTCGAGAGTGTGGCGCTGCCAGTCACGCTCGATTTTGAGACTGGTTATGCGACGGATCTTCCGGGATTGAAAGAGAATATAAGAAACGTGATCGCTGCCGGTGCGATTGGAATCAATTTCGAAGATCGAATCATGGGCGGCAGGGAATTGCAGACGATTGAAGATCAGTCAGCACGTGTGAAAGCGATTCGCGAAGCTGCTGATGAAAGTGCGATTCCGTTCTTCATCAACGCACGGACCGATGTGTTTCTGACGACGTATCCAGCGCAGCATAACGAGAGTGAGTTGGAGGAGGCTCTGCGACGTGCTGAGGCATACGCTAAGGCAGGTGCAAGTGGATTGTTTGCGCCGGGACTGAGAGATCCGGAGTTGATCGAGAAATTGTGCGAGCGTTCAACGCTTCCGGTAAACATCCTCGTCCTTCCGGATACTCCACCGGCAAAGACGATGGCCCAACTAGGCGTCGCGAGAATCAGTCACGGCGCCGCGCCGTATCGACAGATGTCCGCCGCACTGACAGAGGCCGCGCAAAAGGCATTCGCTGAATGACGAGCGGGGGCAAGCCCCTCTTCCTGACTTGTTCTATTTCAAAAGCGCTCGGGTAGGAACAAGTCAGAGGAAAGAACAAGTCAGGAAGAGGGGCTTGCCCCCGCTTGCAATTCCTTAGAAGTCTTCGCCCATCTTGTCGAGGTCTTCTACTTCGTCGACATCCTCAAACAACACACTCTTCGGATCGTGATTCATAGGCAGTCGATAGTAGAGAATCCCGATATTCTTCAAAAGCATCTTGCGCAGGCGAGACTCGGTAAGAAGATCGTTACCTGAACCTCCGAAATTAGCCGGATCCATGCGCGCGGATGAGACTACGGCGAACCGGTTCAGCATCCGGTAACAGAAAGCGTATTGGTCATCGTTGCCGCGGATAAACAAGTCTTCATCAGTCAGACCAATTACAATCGCATTCGGATTCGAAGTGATGGCTGGATAGCGGAGCTTCATTAAGCTGATCGCTTCTTCAGCGATAACCTGCTGGCGGCGCTTGTCAACTGTGGCAAGTGCGAACGAAAGCGGCTGCGTAACAATCACGTCGATGCCCGTTTTCTGCTTCATAGAGTTCGCGAGTTTGGTTAACGAAGCTGCCGAAAAATTGCTCAACGGAACGAAATAGAGTTGCTCCTTACCTCGCTCCCTGTTTTCCGCCAATTGAATAGCTTCGAGCAGCTCAGCCGCCCAACCCGCGTTCTTCTTTCGTAAAATCTCATACTGCTCGAGTGCGGCGCGTTTGTTGTGCCGTGCCGCGTAAGCCACAGCTAAGTAATAGCGGGCTTCTTCGTGATCGGGATCGATCTTCAGTACATCGTTATATACCTTGATCGACTCTTCGTATCGTTGCTGATAGTCGTAAGCGATACCGAGCTGGTAGTAAGCACGCTCATTCTTCGGATCGATTTGAATCGCTTTTTTGTAAGCGTCAATACTCGGTTCGTAGTCTCGCGTGTAAACATACGAGTTGCCCAGGAGCATGTAGCTCCCATAGCTCGGCCCTATCTCGATTGCGCGTTTGAAGGCAGCGATTGCTTGCTGATACTTGCCGCGGTCGTAATACATCGTGCCTGACTGAGCGTAGGCACAAACATCGCTGGGATTGAGACGCATCGCTCGCTGGAATTCTTTTTCGGCGTCGTCGTAACGTCCGAGGCCGCTGTAAGTCATCCCTAATCCACATGCCGCGCATGAGTCGTCGTCAAAGGCTTTCGCGTGGAGGTACGCTTTTTCGGCCTGTCCATACTTTTTCAATGCGTAGTAAGAAGAGCCGAGATGTATGTAGCCGCGAGCCGCGATGCGAGGGACCTGTAGAATAAAGACCACCGCGAGGGCGGCAAACACGAGCCAGCCGACAATTTTACGAATAGTCATATTGACCTCTCGAATTTCAAGTATTGGTTCTATGAGGGTAGGGCTGGCGCGAGTTGAACGGCCGCTATAAGGATGGCACAAAAGGCCTTGGCCGCACAATAATTTTGTATCAGAACAGTCTGAGATTGACGCCGATAGTCGGGTCGACTGGTTGTAGAAGCTGCTCGCCGTCACTTTTTGTATCGTTAACGTCGCGACTGACGGCGTGACTGGACATCTCCGAGGCGGGAAACGGTACAAGGATCTCTTTCAAATCCGCCGCTCTCGACTCTTCATTCAGCCAGAGATCGTGTGATTCGTGCGGCATTATTACCGGCATTCGGTGATGGATTGTGGATAAGAGCTCATTTGCCGTGGTGGTGATGATCGCGCAGGAGTTGATGGTGTTGCCATTCTGTTTCCAGCGGTCCCAGACGCCGGCAAAGGCGAAGGGCGCGCCGTTTTTCATCTGAAAGTAGTAGGGCTGAGAGATCTTCTTACCGGCTCTCTCCCATTCGTAAAAACCGTCTGCGGGAATGAGGCAGCGTCGTCGTTGAAACGACTCGCTGAAGGTTGGTTTTTGATCGATCGTCTCGACGCGCGCATTGATGAAGCCTTTCGCTTCCTTGCTCCAGAACGGAATCAGTCCCCATTGCAGGTTTGTTATCTCGCGGACCGCATCGCGTTCGAGGACTGCGAGGACGTTTTGAGTTGGGGCGATGTTGTAGCGAGGGATGATGTTGTCGAGGTCGAAAGTATTGACGAGTCGTTCGAACTTTACGCGCTCGGGTGTTTTAAGCGTAAACCTGCCACACATCGTAGCGTTTACGTTAGCAGTCGTAGACAGGATTCACAAGATTGCACAGGATTTACATGTTTATCCTGTCAAATCTTGTATATCCTGTCTAAACTGCCCTTCGGAGGAAACTGCTCAATGCACGCTAAGACTGTGTGTGGGGTGCTCGTGGTCCTGCTATTAACGAGCGCGGTCCGGGCTCAAGCGATCAAGAATGCGATCCCTGACGTGGCGCGACCGTTGCCGCTGTCGTCCGTGCGCGTCACCGGTGGTCCTCTGAAACACGCGCAGGACCTCGACGCCGAATATCTCCTCAAGCTCGAACCAGATCGCATGATGGCCTATTACCGCAAACGGGCCGGTCTGCAACCAAAAGCCGAGGGTTACCCGGGTTGGGATGGTGACGGCAAAAATCTTACTGGACACATTGCCGGTCACTATCTCTCCGGCGTGTCGCTCATGTTTGCTGCTACCGGCGATCCGCGTTTCAAAGAACGAGCCGACTATCTCATGAAGGAGATGAAGGAAGTTCAGGACAAAAACGGCGATGGCTATCTCGGCGCAGTCGCTGGGCTCAGAGAGAAGTTTGCCGAAGTCGCGAAAGGAAATATCAAGTCAACGTTCTTCGATCTGAACGGTCTTTGGTCCCCCTGGTACACGCTGCACAAAACTTTTGCCGGCCTGCGAGATGCTTATCGCTTCACCGGCAATCGCACCGCGCTTGAGCTCGAGATCAAGTTTGCCGCCTGGGCCGAAACGATCCTGACCAAACTCACTCCCGAACAAACGCAGCAGATGCTCAACACCGAGTTCGGCGGCATGAACGAGGTGCTGGCAGATCTTTATGCTGACACTGGTGATAAGCGCTGGTTGGATCTTTCACATCGTTTCGATCACAACGCGTTTCTCGATCCGCTCAAGCGTCGTGAAGATAAGCTCGCCGGACAACATGGCAACACGCAAGTGCCGAAGATGCTCGGAGTGTTGATGCAGTACATCTACACCGGCGAGCAGTCAGAAGGCACAGCCGCCGAGTTCTTTTGGGACGCAGTGGTCAACGATCACACTTACGCCACCGGTGGGCACGGCAAAGACGAATACTTTGGACCACCCGATCAACTGGCCGAGCGTGTAGACGGTCGAACGAATGAGACGTGCAACGTCTACAACATGCTAAAGATGACGCGCCGTCTGTTCGCGATTCATCCTGACATCAAGTATGCGGAGTTTGAAGAGCGAGCGTTGTTCAATCACATACTCGCTTCGATCGATCCGGAAGACGGCCGCACGTGTTACATGGTGCCGGTAGGTCGTGGAGTGCGTCACGATTATCAGGACATGTTTCGCGATTTTACGTGTTGTGTTGGCAGTGGCATGGAGAGTCATGCTCTGCATGGCGACGGGATCTACTATGAGTCAGGCGATCGACTTTGGATCAACCTGTACGTTCCCTCAACGGCAAACTGGAATGGCGCGACAGTAACGATGTCAACGACATTTCCGGAGGGCGATGCGGTGACCTTGAAGTTAACTCTGCCACAGCCGAAGTCTTTTACGTTAGCTTTGCGACGACCATCGTGGGCCGGTAACGGGTTCGCAGTGAAGGTGAATGGAATCAGCATTGGGACATTGTCTCAGCCCGGATCGTACGTCGAATTGAAGCGAACGTGGAAAACCGGCGACAGCGTTTCGCTGGTGTTGCCGAAGACGCTGCACATCGAAGCACTGGCAGACAACAACCGTCGCGCGGCGTTGATGTGGGGACCACTGGTGCTCGCTGCTGATCTCGGGCCGGAGCGACGCGGTGGACCAGGGGAATCTCCGTCACTGGTCACGTCGGACAAGCCTTTGACGGAATGGTTACAGCCCGTGGCTGACAATCTTGGTGTGTTTCGTACGGTAGGCGTTGGACGAGGCACGGAAGGCCAGGCGAGTGAGGTGGAGTTTGTCCCGTTCTACCGTTTGCATCGTCGCACTTATTCCATCTACTGGGATCTCGATACAAACGACAGTTGGGCCAAAAGGATCGAACAGTTGAAAGCGGAACGAGCAAGGCAACAAAAGTTGGAAGCCGCGACGGTAACTTTCGTGCAGCCGGGAGATGCGGAGAAGGAAAAGAGTTTCAATCCGAAGAGTGAAGAGTCGGCGCCGGATCGCGAGGTAGGCCGCGTGGGAAGGCGCTCGAAGAAATGGTTTTCTTACGAGTTGCCGGTTGATCCGGCGAAGCCGCTGGCGCTCGTGGCTACTTTCAATACCCAGGAACGCGCGAAGCGATCGTTTGAAATCCTCGTGGACGGACAAACGATCGGTGCGGGAACGATCGAACGCTACCCGCCGGGCAGTCCCACAGCCAGGTTCTACGATGTCGATTACAAGATTCCCGCAGAGCTTGTTAAAGACAAGCAGAAAGTGACTGTGCGTTTTCAGGCTTCTGGAGGTAACGAGACGGCGACGGTTTACGGAGTTCGCATCGTTCGTGCAGACGAAAAATGAAAACCTCTCACGCAGCGGCGCAACGGCGCAACGGAAGACGTAAAACCATATTTCTTTGCGTCTTTCTTTGCGCCGTTGCGCCGCTGCGTGAGAATCTTATTTCTGCCAACCAACAACCAACGCTGGATCTCGAAACTCCTGATCTCAAATTGAGATTGTCAGAGTCGTCGCAAACAGTCGTCGCGCTCGAACCGAAGAGCACACCCGGTTTTGACTTCACACCTTCCGATCGACTGGCCCAACGCTCTGCGAATCGCTATCACCATCTCGGCGATTTGATCCTCAGCGTACGAGTTGGCACTTCCGGCCCGTGGCGACATTATGATACGGCCGAGTCGCGCGCGCCGGTTGAGTCACTCGTTACTGAGCCGGCATTTGTGTCTGCCGATCTCGCGCCCACTCTGCCGGCCGACATTCCACTTCGAATCATCCGCGAGTGGGTTGTTGAAAACGGCCAGCTCGTTTTGCGCTTCGATCTAAGGAACAAAACGAATCAACCCATTCAGCTCGGCGCGCTCGGCTTTCCAATGATCTTCAACAACATACTCACCGGTCGTAGTCTCAAAGAAGCGCACGAGAAGTGTTCGTTTGCCGATCCCTACATCGGACAGGACGCCGGATACCTGCAAGTAACGCGGCTGAATGGCGCCGGCCCTGCCCTCGTGGTAGTTCCCGACTGGACGCCATTCGAGGCTTACCAGCCACTCAGTGAGCCGACACGACCGAGTCAAACGTTTGAAGGCGCATTCGCGTGGATGGTCCACACCCGTGCTGTGGCTGAAGGCGAATGGCGCGGCGTCGTTCCCTGGAACCCACCGACATTCGCCACGATACCTCCTGGCGAGATGAAAACTTATAGCGTCAAGTTTCTGCTGTCGGATGAGATTCGGAACATCGAAACGACACTTGCGCAGAACGACCGTCCGGTCGCGATCGGAATACCAGGTTACGTCTTGCCGATGGATATCGACGGTCGTCTCTTCGTTATGCAAGAACGTAAGGTCACGGCTAAGTACCAACGCAACCTCGCGAAGTTTGATGTTTATCCCGCCGGCGCGCTCGAGCTCCAGGAAATAGGCGTCGCCGCGAACAAATGGAAAGTATTTAGAGTGCGCGGCAAAACGTGGGGGCGCGCGCGTCTAGCCCTCACTTACGACGACGGCTCTACGCAATCCATCAGCTATTACGTCATCAAGCCGGCGGCTGAGGCGGTCGCGGATCTGGGAAACTTTTTGTTCACGCGGCAGTGGTTTGACGATCCAAACGATCCGTTTCATCGCAGCCCTTCGGTGATGAGCTACGATCGTGAAACAAACAAGATCGTGACGCAGGATAGCCGCGTGTGGATTGCCGGACTCGGCGATGAAGGCGGTTCGGGATCGTGGCTCGCAGCGGCCATGAAGGAGTTTGGCCAGCCGCGTCGAGAAGAGATCGCGAAGTATGAACAGTTCATCGATCGCGTCTTGTGGGGCGGACTGCAATACAGCGCCGGTCCAAATGAATATGGCGTGAGAAAGAGTCTCTTTTACTATTCGCCGCAGGATGTACCGGGATTTAAATACGATCCCGCGCTCAACTGGACCACCTGGACGAGTTGGAAGAAAGCTGATGCTGAATCAATCGGGCGTGGTTACAACTATCCTCACGTGATCGCGGCTTACTGGTCGATGTATCGCCTTGCACGGAATCATCGGGGCCTGGTAACAAATCATTCGTGGGAGTGGTACCTGGACCAGGCATATGAAACCGCCAGGTTCATGTTCGGCAGACAAGAAAACGGGCGCCGGCGTGTCGGCTATGTTGAGCTGGGCTTGATGGAGGGCGACATTCTCGTTGCCGTGTTGGAAGATTTAAAGAGCGAGTCGTGGACCGAAAAGGCGCAAATAATCGAGAACTTAATGAAGGAACGTGCGGACCGCTGGAAGCAGGAGCCGTATCCGTTCGGCAGCGAGATGGCGTGGGATTCGACCGGTCAGGAAGAAGTTTACGCATGGTGTAAATATTTCGGTTACGACGACAAAGCTCTCGTATCGCTCAACTCGATCATCGGCTACATGCCAACGTTGCCGCACTGGGGCTACAACGGTAACGCACGTCGATACTGGGATTTTCTTTACGGCGGCAAGATCAGAAGGATCGAGCGGCAGTTACATCATTACGGATCAGGTCTCAATGCGATTCCGGTTCTCGCGTATTATCGCGAGCATCCTAACGATGAATATCTCCTGCGCGTCGGATATGGCGGCATGCTGGGTGCGCTGTCTAACATCGATCAGGAAGGATTTGCGTCGGTGGCGTTTCATTCGTTTCCCTCGACGCTGAAATGGGATCCTTACAGCGGCGACTATGGCCCAAACTTCTTCGGACATGCGTTCAATACCGCGACGTATGTAATCAAACATCCTGAGTTTGGTTGGCAGTCGTTTGGCGGAAACATCAGCATCGACGGCGACTGGGTCAACGTTCAGCCACTCGATTCGTTTCGGATGCGCGTTTTCGTCGCGCCGCTTCGTCTGTGGTTGACGCTTGATGCGGGAACGTTCGAGCGCATCGCGATTAATACGAGGTCCAACATCGTGCGCGTGACGCTTTCTCGCGCGGATCGATTTACACCGAATGCTCGACTTCGGATCGCCTCAGCCGGAGCTTATGCGCCACGAGGAAATTTTGTTAACGAGCGCGACGCGTTTACGATTCCACTCGGGCGCTCGGCAACAACGATCGATCTCGCCACAAAAAGGCACAAAAACACAAAAAAGAAAGTTCAGAGTTCAAGCAAGCGGCTTTGCCCGAAAAGTCTGATTTCTCTGTGCAACCTCTGCGCTCTCTGTGTCTCTGTGGTTGTTTTTCCTAAGCAATCGTCAACCACAGAGACA
>DATFDT010000227.1:0-9496 GCA_035251975.1 Pyrinomonadaceae bacterium
TTCTCGTGCAGATGCGCGACCTCGAGCTCCGCTTTCACGTTCACTTCGTATTCGATATCCGCTCGCACGCGATCTTTTTCAGCTTGCCGGTTTTGACTGACGAGCACGAAGCACGACAGGAAAATCGCTTCAAGTGAAACTATCATCGTGAGCAGGCCAAAGGGGTACGGATCGAATGCTGGAATGCCGAGATGAAGCGTGTTGAGCGAGATCCAGACAATGAACCACGCGGCGTTGATGATTAGAAACGGCATGCTGCCGCTGAACCACGCAATCCAGTCAGCAATACGCTGTAGAGGCGTGCTGTGCTCTTCCATCTCTTCGTTGACGTTGCGCGAGACGCGTGTGCGCAGCAGTTCGTCAGCCTTGCGCGTCATCGCGCTCATCGCCGCCAGCATGTTGAGCGCCGAATCAGGTCGCTTTTCAAAGAGCAGCAACAGATCGTCGCGATCCAGCATGAGCAAGTCTGTGTCACTCAGGGCAACGGCAGTCGCAGTTCTTGGACCACTATCGAGTAGCGAGAGCTCGCCGAAGAGATCGCCTGCTTCGGAAATGGTGAGCACGATCTTCTGGCCCACCGTGTCTTTAATGTACAGCTCGATGGAACCGGTACGAACAATGAATAACGATTCACCCGGATCGCCGGCATGAAAGAGTGTCTCTCCGGTGTTTAGTTTTACCGAATCGACAACGTCTGCAAGCGCCTGTCGATCCTCTTCCTTTAGCAGCGCGAAGAATTCAATACCCGCTAACAATTCAGGGTCGCATCCCATAATTCCCACTCCCTCAAAAGTAGGGTTGAATAACTTGCGGATGATAACTGAAAACGGACCACTTTGAGATAGCGAGGGGGCAAGCCCCTCTTCCTGACTTGTTCTTTTTCACGTCTCCTGGAGGAATGAACAAGTCAGGAAGAGGGGCTTGCCCCCGCTGCTTCGAATTCGTGATATAACACGCCGTTAATGCGCTCCCCCTGTTTGGCCTTCCTGTTTTGCATCTCGCTTTGCAGTCCCACTGTCTATTCACAGACTCCTTTTTACACGGACGACGCTGACACGACTCCAAAACGACAGTTTCATCTCGAGATGTACAACGAGCACGATGTGCTGCAGAAATCGGCGTATCCGGTAAAGCGCCAGAACACGTTCGTACTCACGTTGAACTACGGACTGACGAATAATCTCGAGCTCGGAGTCAACGCTCCATTCATAACATTGATCAATTCGCGCATCGTCGAGTCAGGAGCGATTAGTGGCCAGGGTGATATGCAGGTTGGAATCAAGTACAAGCTTCGGGCTGAACGTGACGGGTCGAAGCTGCCCGCCTTTGCGGTCGTTTTTTACGTTGAAGCGCCGACCGGAAGCACGAGGAAGGAGCTCGGATCCGGACTGACCGGCTACTGGCTCTACTTCATCGCGCAAAAGTCTCTGACGAAGAGGACCACCGCACGCGTAAACGGCGGTGTGTTGTTTAGTGGTAACAGCTCGACCGGTTTGATCGGCATTCGCACTGAACGCGGACGTGTTTACACCGGCAACGTGTCGCTCGTGCGCAGCTTTTCAGAAAAACTGAATCTTGGCGCTGAAGTTTTTGGCGCAGTCACCAGCAATTTCATATTGGACCGCGGACAACTGACGGCGCAGATTGGTGGTCAGTATTCGTTGACGAATAAAGTGACGTTGACCTTTGGTGTATTAGGCGGACGTTTCAGCGCCAGTCCACGTGCAGGCGTGCATCTTGGTTTTTCGTATAACTAATGGTATTCAAACCATTCGAGTCCGGCGGGTAAGTCGATCGAGGCGTATTCGAAGTGGAGCACGCGGCGGTGCGTGGGGTTAAGGGAAGGAAGCGAGGAGTGAAGTAATAACGGTCGCATTACCACGACTCCGCCACGCTTGACTGAACATGTCACTACGTTCTGCCGTTGTTTCCAGTACTGAATCTGATCGGGATCGAGTCGACCATGACGATGTGTTGCGGGCAGAACACGTAAGGCGCCATTAGCCTCACTCGTGGCGTCGAGATGAACTCGCAGAGTCAACATACGCTCAAGGATCGCGACGGGTGGTTGCACGTGAGTAATCCCGGCCTTAATGGACCACGCGCGAAATCCCTCGACCTCGACTTTCTCTCGCACTGCCACCGTTAGATCCTGGTGCCATGCGACTTTCCAGTTTGCGTCTTTATGCTTGTCAAAATAGATCGTTCGCACCGCGCGCGCACCGTCTCCAAGAACAGGTTGCACGATGGATCTCAGTGCATTACTGTTTGCGAGATCGCGTGTGAGTGGTACTGCGGTCGTCAAATTCCTCAGTCCGAATGCTTTTCCCGCTCTTTGACTGGCGAGGTGATCGATTTCGAGGTGCTGCAATTCTTTTTCGATAAGTCTGAGCGTATGGCTGTCAACCGCGTCTTCAAGCATCGCAAACCCGTTTCGCTCGATCTCACCGGTGTAACTCATGTTTGGAGACCATCGTATGTCGTGGAAAGACGCTGCACAACTTGAAAGTCAACTAAAGCATGCACTCGACGCGTTTGACTGGCAAGGCGCTGCCGGAATCTGTAATCAGATCATCGATCGCATTAAAAAGTCGTCGGAACAGATCCCTGAGAAAACAGCGAGGCTGCTATTGGCGCGACTGCGCCGCAAGCGTCGCTTCACACTCATGAGGCAGCTTGCGGAGGCAATCATTGCGTCAGGCGTGAGCACGGCTCAAGTGCGGCGTCAGTATGCGCAGGGATTAATTGAAGACAGATACCTCGACGATGCGGAGCGTGTGCTCAACGAGATCGTCGAGGACCAAATGACCATGAGCGGCGAGCTGATGGAGGCGCGTGGTCTGATCGGTCGCGTTTACAAGCAGCGATATATAAACAACAGCAACGCTTCATCAGAAGAGAAAGCTGCAAACCTACGACGCATTCTCGAGCTGTATTACGAGGCTTATCGGGTCAACCCGCCCAAAAATCTGTGGCATGGAATTAATGTAGTTGCTCTCACGGCCCGTGCACGCCGCGATGGTCTATCGATCGCGGGCATGCCTGACGAGTTAGCACTCGCGCGCGAAATCCTTACGACCATCGAAGAGATGGAATCGCAATCGACCGGCGAACTTAATGCCTATGACGAGGCCACGAGGATGGAGGCCTATATCGCGCTGGGCCAGGACCACGAGGCTGACGTTTCGGCTTTGCGATATGTCGATAGTGTTGATGCCGATGCGTTTGAGATCAAAAGCACGATCCGGCAACTCGAGGAGGTGTGGCAGCTAAACTATGACAAACCTCCCGGCAATCATCTGTTGCCGCTTCTCAAGGCTGCTCAACTAAGCAAAGAGGGCGGTTTCTCCAATCGCGAGCCGGAGAAAGTGGCGAACGAAGCAAAGGCAGTTGGTCTCGCAGCGAATGATCTCGAAGCACTATTCGGAACGGCGCGCACAGTTACGCTCAAGTGGTACAAGCTGGGGCTGGAACAATGCAACTCGGTCGCGCGCATCGAAGGGTTTGACGAGAGGGGTCGCGGCACGGGCTGGCTCGTAAAAGCGAGTGATTTCTTTCCGGATCGTGAAGGTGTGTTGTTGCTAACCAATGAGCACGTGATCAGCAGTAATCCTAAACACCCGGTAAAGGCGCTGCTTCCGGGTGACGCACAGGCAAACTTCCAGGTCATGGGCGAACGATTGCAGGTCAAGGAAATTGTGTGGTCCAGTCCTTATACAGATCTTGATGCGACTTTCGTGACACTTGATGGAGTTCCGAAAGCTCAGCCTTTAGTGCTTCACGATGCGGCAGTGGAAATGAGTTCTGATCCGGCGCCACGTGTCTACGTCATCGGACATCCGATGGGTCGCGATATTGAGTTTTCAATTCAGGACAACCATCTACTGGCGTGTAACGAGACGTTGCTTCACTACCGAACGCCTACGGAGCCCGGCAACTCCGGCAGTCCGGTGTTTGAGTCAGAAAGATGGAGAGTGGTCGCGCTTCATCACGGTGGCGGCTCGAACGTTCCGAGACTCGATGGCGTTGACCTAACTTACGAGGCAAACGAAGGGATTGCGATTCGCGCCATCCGGAAGCGAATTCAAAACGGCTAATCAGTTGTGTGCATGCGTGGTTGAAAAGTCTGGAGCAGACCAAGTGTGATCGCCAGCACGACTGGTCCGAGCACGATGCCGAGTAGTCCGAAGACGCTGATCCCGCCCAGCACCGAAAAGAAGATGAAGAGCTCGTGTAGACGAGTTTGAGTTCCCACGAGCTTCGGACGTAAGAGGTTGTCGATGGTGCTGATCACGAGTCCACCCCAAATGATCAGCAGCAGTGCCTTGGTCCAACTACCATTGATGATCAGGTAGATCGCGAGTGGCAGCCACACCAGAAATGAACCGGCGATGGGAATCATGCAGACGAACGCGGTCAGCACGGCCCATAACACCGGCGAAGGTATTCCGAGTATCCAATAAGCGAGGCCTGCAAGTAGTCCCTGCAGTGCTGCGATCGTCACGACGCCATAGACGCTGGCGCTGATTACCCTTTGCGTTCGCGCGATAAGTTCTTCGCTTTGTTCACGGTTTAGAGGGAGTGCGTCTGGCAGTTTGTTGGCGATCTTGTCGCCGTCACGGAAGAGGTAATACATCGTGAAGACTACGAAGAATGCTTTGACGACGTTGGTGACGATGTTTCCGACCAGGCTGAACGACGCGCCCAGCAGTCGTTGACTTACATTCCGGAACTGCTGGATGAAGAAGTCGTGGTAAGCCAGTACGTCGATGCCGAAACGATCCTGCGCCCAGGTTGAGACTCTTCCGAGAATTGCTGGCTGCCGGTCGAGGACTTCTGAAACGTTCGTAGGCAGGTTGGGGGCGACTTTGCTGAACTCGTGAATGACAGCCGCGGTCACGAGTGTGAGCGGTAGAACAACGACCAGTACCACCAACACACACGAGATGAGTGCGCTCAAACTACGGCGCCCCATTCGCTCTGCTAATCTTTTATGAACGGGATAAAAAACGACGACCAGCACGCCCGCCCACGCCAGCACGCTTATAAATGGCCTGAGCATGAGCCAGCACAAGTAAAGCGCAATCGCCGTCACCACCAGCACGGCAATCCACCTTGCCTGGTCAACCTGATCTTTCATGGTCCTACCGTAAACTAAACGAGGTCTAGTTGCCAGCCTCGTTTGAGATTTCTCTGTGCAACCTCTGTGTCCTCTGTGTCTCTGTGGTTAAACTAACTGAAATCACCACGGAGACACAGAGGACACAGAGGTTGCACAGAGAAGAATTCAATTGAGTCATTGCTCAATAGTGTAGAATCCTCGACCGTTCCATCATAGTCTGGTTGAGGAGTGACTGATGAGGGTTACTTCGCTTTTTGTTTTCGTTCTTGTGATTGCGTCTGAGGTCGCGGCGCAGACTCAATTAACTGTCACCGCGGTCAATAAACTAAAAACGGCGCGTGCGAGTGAGACGATTGAGTTGACGGCGGAGGCGCTGGCGGCGCTTGGGGAAAAGGATCTGATGAAGATCCATGTCCGCGACAGGGCGGGCAAGGAGGTGCTGGCCCAGGCAGTCGATACGGATTACGACGATTATCACAAGCCTGACACGCTGATCTTCCAGGCTGACTTTGGCCCGAACGAGACGAAGACCTTCACTCTAACTGCCGGCGCCAAGCGCGAGTACTCGAAAGAAGACTTTCGCGCCTACGGTCGCTTCGTGCGCGAGCGTTTTGACGACTTCGCGTGGGAGAACGATCGCATCGCGCACCGCACTTACGGAAAAGCCCTCATCACATGGAAAGGCGAACCACTCACCAGCAGCTCGATCGACATCTGGTCCAAGCGCACGTCGAAGTTAGTTATCAATGACTGGTACATGGTCGATAACTATCACGCCGATCACGGTGAAGGACTCGACGCGTATTCCGCCGGTCCAACACGCGGCTGTGGCGGCAGTGGTATCTGGTCTAACGGGCAACTCTTCATTCCCACAAACTTTGTCGATTCGCGTGTGCTGACCAACGGGCCGATCCGTGTGATGTTTGAGCTGGTTTACGAGCCGTTTGATGTGAATGGCGTGAAAGTGTCGCAGGTTTTGCGAGTGTCGCTGGATGCCGGCAGCCAGTTGGACCGCTTTCAAGTCTCGTCTCGAGCAGCGGCGGGAAGTGGCTCCCTCGCGCTTGCAGTTGGTTTGAAGAAAGCCAAAGAAGCACAGAAAGAGTTCAATCAGGCGCGCGGCTGGTTAACGACCTGGGAGCCGGTAGACAAGAACCTCGGCATGCAGGGTTTGGCAGTCGTTGTCGATCCGAGCACAGTCGACAAGCTCGGTGAAGACAAACTGAACCACTTAGTCATCTTGAAGCCCGGTGTCGCCACGCCGATCACGTACTGGGCAGGTTTTGCCTGGGACCGCGCGGGCCAGATCACGTCAGCCGAGAGTTGGAAAGCGTACGTCGATCAATTTGCGGAGAGCCTGCGCTCACCGATTGAAGTGAAGGTCAAGTAGTAGACAGGATTTCAAGATCTTACAGGCTTATCATGTAAATCCTGAAAACATCTTGTTAATCCTGTCTCATTTTCCCGAGTCCATGTGCCAGCCGACATTCACGAGCTCGTCGCCACGTCGCACAAACATCTCTGTGGCGCGACCAGTCGCCGTTGAACGCTGTCCGTTGACTTCCGTATCGTATAGATACGTTGTGTAAATAATGACGGTGTTGCCGTAGACCTGAATCTCGGTTTTTGGAAACTCGAGTTTCACAAGTTTTCCACCGCTCTCCGCAAATCTCTTTGCGCCCGCGAGGATCGCCGCACGATCAGACCAGCTTTCCTGCCCGTTGTCGATCGCGATCGTCTCTTCCGGAATCAAACGCTCCAACGCTGCGCGATCATTACTGAACCACGCCTTCCAAACTGCTTCACGCGCGGCGAGTATTCGTTGACGAATCTGCGGTGTCAGATTCATCGGCCGCGACATCTGCTCGGCCCGCCACTCCGGATCGATAACCGTGTGCGACGCGACCTGAATCCAACTCCCTTTGCGTTTAGCGTAAATGTCCATGATGCGGAAGCGTCGCAACGTGATCGTCGTGTTGCCGTCTTTTCGTTGAAACTCACCAAAGAAGTTGGCGACGGCGAGTTCGGGGCTGTAGAAGTGCACGTCAAAGTCGAACATTTTGTAAGTCGTTCCGGCGGGAAAATAAGGACCCGACTTCGGCGCGTTCGCAGGCCTGGGCCACTCGATACCGTTCGCACGCATGTAGTCGTCAATGCCTTTTATGGGCGTGCGAGAGCCTTCCAGGAAGCCGCGCCAGTCTTCAGAGTGCGTCGCGAAGATCTTTTCTTCGTCACCGTCGATGAACGCCTGAAAAATACTCTCGATGTGACTCCGGATCGCCGCCGCATCAACCGAGCGATCATCTGTGGCATCAGCAGCTTGAGCCACAAAAAGGCACAAAAAGCATAAAATCAAAGCAGAGAAGAACGATTTCAGCGTCATACTCGAACCTCGCCTTCTAAATTTGTGTTCCTTATGTGCCTTTTGTGGCCCGCTTTCAACAAGAAATACGCGAGCGGCGGCTCCGCTGACGTGAACGGTATTGCGGCTCATGCTGGTCCAGCGATACTGTGACCGCATGCGATTGCCACGTCTGCGTCCATGGATGATCGTGTCGGCGGCCTGGATTGTGCCGGCAGTTTTCGCGGTCATCAATCGCATCGCACAGGCGCGTTTGCAACGTTGGGAACCCGCGACACTGCGCGAGCTGTTGTTTGAATTCGGCGACTGGCTGATATACGCGTTGCTCACGCCCTTCGTCTTTGTGATCTCGAAAAAGTGGCCACTGACACGCCCACATCTCGTTCGACGCGCGATACTGCACTTCTTTTTCTCACTACTGTTCTGCGTCGCGTGGGCCACGTGCGGCCAGGTATTACGACTAATCCTGATCAGGATTTTTGCGCCCGAGATTTTTCAGTCCTGGTTTGAATTTGGTGTTGAATGGCTAGGCTGGATCTTCACGACATTACCGTTCGGCGTCGCGGTGTATCTCTGCGTCGTCGGCATCGAACACGCCACACGTTACTTCATCGACGCGCGCGAACGTGAAGTGCAGGTCGCGCGGCTCTCCGAACAACTCTCCAGCGCACGCTTTGCGGCTCTCCAGGCACAACTCAATCCTCACTTTCTTTTCAACACACTCAACACGATCACGGTGCTTGTTCGTGACAACGATCGACAGGGGGCCGTCAGCATCATCGAACATCTCAGCGAATTGCTGCGACGCACCTTAAGTCGCCACCAGGCAAACGAAGTCACGCTCGGTGAGGAGCTCGATCTCGTTCGCCAATATGTGGCCATCGAACAGGCCCGCTTTTCCGATCGCTTACGACCCGAGTTTCGAATTCCCGAGTCGCTGATGTCTGCGGCCGTTCCGAGTTTCGGTTTACAACACTTAGTAGAGAACGCGATCCGCCACGGCATCGCAAAACACACTGACGCCGGTCTCTTACAGATCACCGCAACTCGGTCGGGACACGTTTTGGAGATTTCTGTCATAGATGATGGAGCCGGCATCGATCCCGTAGCGCCCGTACCGCCGGGTCATGGCATCGACAACACGCGCGAGCGTCTGCGCGCGCTTTACGGTGAACGAGCGTCGCTCGAGATCACTCGACGCCCTGAAGGCGGTACAATCGCGACATTAAGACTGCCGTATCGCGAGCTGCGTCCGGAGCCAAACGGTGAGACAAGCTAAGTGGAAAGCGCTGATCGCTGACGACGAGCCAGTGGCGCGACGTGGTGTGCGCCAACTGCTGGCGAGCTTTCCGGAGTTTGTTGTTGCCGGCGAGTGTCGCAACGGCGCCGAAGTGCTCGATGCCATGAACACATCTATGCCTGACGTGATCTTTCTCGACATTCAGATGCCGAGCATCGATGGCTTTGAAGTGATCAAGCGACGAACGGTCGAGCGCATGCCGGCAGTAGTTTTTCTGACGGCATTCGATCAGTTTGCGATTAGGGCTTTCGAGACTGAAGCGCTCGATTATCTCGTCAAGCCCGTGAGCGAAGCGCGCTTTGCGATGACGATGAAGCGCCTCGTGAAGCGTCTGGAATCGAGTTCAGCACGTGAAGAGACGATCGTGGTCACGACGGCGCGCGGCGCGACGGTCTTGCACCTGAACGAGATCGACTGGATCGAAGCAGCAGGGAACTACTCGCAATTGTGGGTAGGCACGCGCAGTTATTTTCTGCGCGAGTCGTTGCAACTGCTCGAAAAGCGTGTACAAAAGAACGGCTTTGTACGTGCGCACCGGCGTGCACTCGTGCGTCTCGATGGCGTAAAGGAGTTAACGCGGACGCGTGCCGGTGCGTCAGTTGCGGTGCTTGAAAGTGGTGTGCGAGTGCCGATTTCACGACGCCGCAGTGCTTCATTTAGTGCGGCGTTCCGGGCAACAGCGGGGGCAAGCCCCTCTTCCTGACTTGTTCCATTT
>DATFDT010000228.1:0-3085 GCA_035251975.1 Pyrinomonadaceae bacterium
GATAATTTCATGCGCCAGACGCTCACCGGCATACTCGACGGAACAGTCGTGTTGGGTGCGACGCGCTATCGAATGCACAACGGCTACGCCTCGCAAGTCACCGGTGGAGCAAACTTCTACTACTCAGGTCTGATCAACTCCGCGCCACAAACAATCGCCGGACGAAGCAAAACCAAAACACCGCCAATCGTATTCATCATCAATCGAAACTCGCCTTCATTCGCCGACATTCTCAGCGGCATGCAGGCCGCAGAACGCGCCGTCGTCATACAGGAAGGTGAACAGCCGGCGAGTGAAACCTTCAAAATCGATCTTCCCGAGAATGTGAAAGTGCGAATGCGCACGGCCGAACTCGTGAACCCTGACGGCTCGATCGAACTGCAACCTGACGTCACTGTCACTAAATCCGCATCTGAAGACGCGGCCTTGAAAGAAGCGATACAAGGAAAGCGAGCGGCGCAAAGACAAAATCGCGCGCCAGCGCCGGCGACAGGCCAAATCGCGCAGAAGGATCAGCCATACGCAGAAATGGTTTTCCCCAACAACGAGTATCGACTGCTGGCCCTGTTTCGTTACTGGAACGTCATCAACTATTTTTTTCCTTACAAACACCTGATCGGCGACTCGTGGCAAACCGTTTTGCCCCGGTATATCACCAAGTTTGAAGCAAACAAAGACGCGGTGGATTACCAATTGACGGTGCGTGAGCTGGTGACGGAAATGCATGACTCACATGGCGGCGTGCGAAACGCCAACGCTGCGAGTGAAAAGTTTGGCACGCATATCCCGCCCGTGCTCACCGGCTACATTGAAGAGAAATCGGTCGTCACAAAAGTTCTGGACGAAAAGTTGCCGATCAAAGTAGGCGATGTTGTTTTGGCAGTTGATGGCGAGCCGGTAGAAAAGCGACGCGAGTTCCTGGCTCGTTATTCGGCCTCATCCACGACGCAGTGGTTGATGAGAAACGTGAATGGCCGCTTGCTACTTGGACCAAAAGACAGCGTTGCGAAGCTAAAGGTGCAGAACATCGCAGGCGAAACCCGCGACGTTGAGCTACCTCGAACGCAGCCGATCACGGATCCGAAGTTGTTCCAATTACTCGAACGCTCAACGCCCGTTATGCAGGTGTTGCCGAGCGGCTTCGGCTATGCCGATCTCGATCGTTTGCAGGCAGGTGAGGTCGATAAGATGTTTGAGACCATCAAGGGAACACCAGCTGTTATTTTCGACATGCGTGGTTACCCAAACGGAACAGCGTGGTCCATCGCCCCGCGTCTAACTGAAAAGAAGAACGTGGTGGCGGCACTCTTTTCGAGGCCGATTCTCGAAGCCACAAGTCTCACCGACTCCGAGTTGGCTGACGGCGCCAGTTATTCGTTTGCGCAAAGGATTCCGGAGCGGCAGGGCGACGTTTACAAGGGCAAGGTCGTCGTGTTGATAAACGAAGATGCAATCAGCCAGGCCGAACACACATGTATGTTCTTCGAAGCAGCAACTGACGTAACGTTTATAGGTACACCGACAGCAGGTGCAAATGGCGACGTAACACTCATGGTGTTGCCGGGTAATCTGACGGTTAGCTTCAGTGGGCACGACGTTCGGCACGCCGATGGCCGGCAGTTGCAGCGAGTCGGGATACAACCAACGATAAAGGTGGCGCCGACGATTCGCGGGCTGATTGACGGGCGCGATGAGATCATCGAGGCTGCGGTCAAGTTTCTGAGCGGCAGTGTGTCGAAGAAGTAGACGGCGGAGAAATCGAGGTACACAAAAAGCACAAAAGGACAAAGGGCAAATAAATCAGAAAAGCATTATGTGCCTTTTGTGTACCTCGACTTTGCGACTTTGCGTGAGAGATCCTTGCGCCCTGTAGTAAACTTCCCGAGCTTTTGCCCAGAAATCCGCTCGAACAATCAGGAGGTTTCCCTTGAATAATAAGTTGCGCCTTATCTGCGTCTTCGTGCTCTTTCTCCTGCTGGCCAACACGGCGACCGCCCAGGACCAGCCCACACTCGCCAAAGACACACTCCAGATCACGGCTTTCACAGTCAACTCGTATAAAGGCAACTTCGACGTTTGGAGCTGGTTACCGAGGATGCAATTTCGCGTCAATGGTCCAATCGCGAGCGGCAGTCAGCTATACGTGCAGTATTCGCTGCCGACCGGACCCTGGGTGAAGTTTGACTGCGACACCGGCAACGTCGAAAAAGGTTACTGGTGGAAAACGGAGTGCGGCGGCCGAGACATCGGCGAGGAAAAGGCGAGTCTTTACACGGGCCCCGTAAGCTTCGTCATCAAAATGCGTAACGAGCTGGCGGGCACTGACACGACGCTCTTCACCGGCAAGATGAAAGTCGCGAAAGCGCACTCAAACGAGGCTGGTCCAAAGGCCGCGCAAAAGTTTGTCTACTTCGTCGACCACGATTGGAACCTTCCGATCGGTTATGTTTATTTGACGCCCAGCGATATTTACGGTTGGAAGCTACCTGATTTCCACATTTCGTTTTGGGTTCGTGGTGACGCGTACAAGTTTGATCCACACTTGTTCTATCAGGGCAAAGAGGTCGGCAAGAAGTTTTTGGACGGCATGGAAGTCAGCAAGGCGAGTTGCGAAGCCGTAGTCGAAAACAACACCACGCACTATGTGGAAGAGTCGATGCCGCAAAAAGCAAAATGGGCGCGCGTCGAATGCGACTTTCCAGCCATTAAGGGCAGCAACACGTCCGGCGACGATACTACCAAAGACATCTTCACACTCGCCGCTAATCCCGGTGAATACGAATTCAAGTTGCTTTGGAACAACAAGCTGGCGCGATCGATGAAGTTCACGGTCCAACCCGGCGGGAAGTTTGACAACGGAATCGCGTCGAGCAATCAACTCGGCAGCGACCGCGTGATCGTTCCGGTCGTGATCATTGGCGATCAGGACGGCATGTGGAACAAGACCGCGTGGCAGACCGACGCGTTCTATGGCAATCCATTAAAGGGCTTCACACCCGCGCCATGAAGTAGTCTCTGCGGCCCTCTGCGTATCTCTGCGATCTCTGCGTTGAAATAGCGCTTTAACACAGAGAACGCAGAGATA
>DATFDT010000229.1:0-21449 GCA_035251975.1 Pyrinomonadaceae bacterium
ACGATCATTCTCGCTTCGTTGTTCTCGAGAGTGTATCGCTCAACTGAGCTTAGAGTGGAAAGAATCGAACTCGACGATCAGGCACGGCAGTTCATCAAGGACGCTGCGAAGGGAACGATTCGCATCATTACGAATCGCAGAGACAAAGGCGACGCTGACGAGTACGCGCAGAAAGAACACGAGAAACGTACCAGTAATCACATACCTACTGGAGAACCGATTCTGTTTTTTGAAGTGACTCCCGGTGATGCTTCTGAGTTTTCGGGAACGTTGAAAATTTGCGGTGAGACGGTAGACAACTTCCGCATACTGCGAACAGAGTCACCGGCAGTTCCGAATGCAATTGCCGCGTTTCTACTTTACCTGCGCGACGAGATGGGAAAACTTCCACACGTCTATTTTGGTTGGAGTGAGGGAAATCCGATTTCGTACCTGCTGAAGTACATTGCTTTCGGCGAAGGAGACACTGCGCCCGTCACGCATGAGGTGTTACGACAGGCTGAGCGTGACTCGAATCGACGACCGATCGTGCACGTTGGGGGATGATTGAGTTGAGCTACGCGACTTCGGCGTTGGGAGTTTTGCCCGCAAGAAAACAGGACCGGCAATAGACCGGTCGTCCCTGGGATGGGTAAAACGGGACAGTGGTCTGTTGTCCGCATTGTGCGCACTGCACCGATACCTCGATGCGTTGTCGCACTCCCGACGACTGCGCTGCCGCGATAGCGGCCAGGCGTTCGTTCTTAGCCTGTTTGCAGGGCTTGCAACGTTTCGGTTCGTTCTTGAGGCCCTTGTCGTGGAAGAATACTTGCTCGCCTGCAGTCCAGATGAAATTTTCGTTGCAGTCAACGCACCTGATGGCGCGGTCTTGAAATTCGCTTTCCTGAGTTCTTTCCATTACCTGAACGGCTTCCGTGTGTGCCATGATCTACTCCCCTCGGGTCCGTAACCTAGAATCATCATGCCGGCGGGCGGATAAGAATTAAGTGCGTGAACGAATACGCTCTTCGGTGTCGTTAACCAACGAGGGTAAAGGTTCTAGCCTGTTGGGCCGCTATTTGATTAACGGTATATATCTATGTCGAAAATGTGTCAAGGTAAAACAGTCTGTCTTGACAGGAATCTTGCAGGATGCCAGCATCCGCGCTCTAAAACATGAGAAAAATACTGATCATCGGTTCGGGGGGGCGCGAACATGCCGTGGTGTGGGCGCTGCGAAAAACCTCACAGGAACCAGTTCAGCTTTTTTGCGTCCCCGGCAATGCAGGTATCGCAGAGTTTGCTGAGTGTTTGAGTGTGCCCCTAAATGACCATGCTGCGTTGAATGAGTTTGTTGAGTCACAGCAGATCGATCTGACCTTTGTCGGACCCGAGGTGCCGTTGGTTTCAGGAGTTGTGGATCAATTTAGCCAACGTGGACTCAGAATCGTTGGACCGAATACTGCTGCCGCGCGACTGGAGGGAAGCAAGATCTTTGCGAAAGACTTCATGGCGCGGCATCGGATACCGACGGCGGCGTTTCGCGTTGCTGAATCGCCAGAAGACGCGATTGCCGCTCTGCGCAGTGGAGAGTTTGGCGTCGGTTCGGTGGTCATCAAGGCGGATGGATTAGCTGCCGGCAAGGGAGTGGTTGTTGCTTCGAACCGAGCTGAAGCAGAGCAGGCAGTCGAAGATCTGATGATCAATCATGTTGCCGGACGTGATGCCGCGCAGCGTGTTGTAATCGAAGAAGCTTTAACAGGAAGAGAAGCGTCGCTGCTGGTTTTCGCTGACGGGCGAAACTACGTATTGATGCCGGCCGCTCGCGATCACAAGCGGATTGGTGAGAATGATACTGGCCCAAACACCGGCGGCATGGGGACGATCACTGATGTTTCGGTTCTCGATAAAGACACTCAGGATCGAGTCGTACGTGAGATTGTGGAACCGACGCTAACTGGTGCTCGTGAAGAAGGTTTTCCCTTCAAGGGTGTGCTGTTTCTGGGGTTGATGCTGACGGATGATGGACCAAAGCTGCTCGAATACAACGTGAGATTCGGAGATCCCGAGACGCAGGCGATCCTTGTCCGTTTGAAAACAGACTTAGTTTCGATTTTTGATGCGATATACGACGGAAACCTTGGAGGATTGGATGTTGAGTGGTCGGAAGGCGCGTCTGCGTGCGTCGTGGCGGCGAATAAGGGTTATCCCGGGAAGTATGAAAGTGGCGCCGTGATTGAAGGACTGGATGAATTTCGGGAAGGTCCGGTTCAGGTATTTCATGCCGGCACCGCGCGCGACGAGAGCGGCCGGATTATCGCCACCGGCGGCCGCGTTTTAGGTGTTACCGCTGGCGCTGAGCGTCTTCCCGACGCCCTGTCGCTTTGTTACGGAGCCTTGGAAAAGATTCACTGGCCAGGCATGCAATTCCGCCGTGATATCGGGAGGTAACGCCGAAGGCGTTGGCTAATGCTTGCCCAGGGTTGACAACCCTGGGATCAATAATCCAAAGCCGAAACAACCCTGAAAGGGTTGGCCAGCCGTCAAACCCTTTCAGGGTTGTTTGCCGATTTAAATTTCCTAAACCCAAGGTTGTTGCTGCGCTCCAACCTTGGGCTGAAATTAGACAACGCCTTCGGCGTATGACGAGCTATTCTGGAAGCGTTTTCACAGTACTGTTATACTCAAAACCCAGTTTTCGCCGGAGTTGAAACCGCCTGAACGTACATGACGTACATCAAACCGTCGTACGAGGGTGGAATCGGCGTTAAATTGAATCGCTTTTGGATTTCACATCGCTGTCGGAGGATGAGCGAGAATGGGACTTTGGACAAGAATGAAGCGCTCTGTGCGTGCTCTCTTTGGAGGGATTATCGAAAAGACTGAAGACCCCGAGCTCATTCTTCAGCAAACCATCCGCGACATGCGCGACCGCGTGCCGGAGTTGAATAATTCCGTGGCGCAGGTCATGGCCACCGAGAAGTTGCTCGCCAAAAACAAAGAGCGCCTCGAAACCCAGGTCGTGGATCTCGACTCGAAGATCCGCGCTTCAGTGAAGATGGGTCGCGACGATATCGCCACCGCTTACATCGGTCAACTTCAGCAGGCGCAGCTCGATCTGCAAAAAACGTCGCAGCAACTGGAGCACGCGGGCAACGCATCGAAACAGGCACTTAAAGCACGCGATAATTACGTGCTTCAGATGCAACGCCGCACTGCCGAGGCGATGCAGTTGATAAACCAGTCGAAGCAGGCAAAACTTCAGGAACAGCTCGCGCAGACAATGGAGTCTTTCCAGCTTGGCGACGACGCATCGACGTTCAACGAGATGCGCGACAAGATCGACCGCCGCGCCGCAGCCGCCGAAGCCAAGATGCAGCTAGGCTCCGCATCCGTCGATACGCAAATGCAGGAAATTGAGCGTGAGGCGCTGGACATGCAGTTGCAGGATAAGCTGCTCGCTTACAAACGCGACATGGGATTGTTGGGCGCCGGAGCGAGTGCGCCGACACCGCAGGCTCTTCCCGCTGAGGGCGAAACGACGTCGACTGGTGGTGGTCAGAACGGGACTGGCGGCCCGTCGCATTAATGCCGCACTAGTTCAGAGGAGTAATCAGCCGTAATCAATGTAGTCCGTGGCCTTACATATGGAATTCCCTAAGATAGACCTGAAGTATCTAAAAGAAGCGTTCAAAGAGCCCATAAACTTTTGGGGGATGGCCGGGTTTGCAGTGGCCGCAGCGTATGTGCAGGACGTTACACCTTTGGTGGCCGCATTAGCTACGGAGACAGTTTATTTAGCAACAGTGCCGGCGAGTAATATTTATCGTCGTCTGGTTGATCGCAGGGAAAAGCAGCGCTTACTAAAGTTGCGCGAGCAACAACGGGAAGCGCAAATCAAGTTATTCGATCCGCGCGAGCGTGAAGCAGTCGAGTACTTGCGCTGGATGAAGAACCAGATTTATTCAAACTATAAAAAGTTCACCGGCACTAAAGAGATTCCTCACAATATTCAGAGCCTCGATCAACGGTGGGAAGACTTCGTCGATCTGCTCGACGTGTATCGCCGTCGCAAACATCACCTGCGCTCAATCAATCGCCAGGCTGTGCAAAACCAGTTGGTCCAGGCCGAGCGATCCGCTGAAGCCGCGAAAGACGATCGCGAGCGACGGATACAACAGGCGAACGTCGAGATCCTCAAACGCCGGGTTGCCGCTTTCAACGATATCGAGCGATCCGTGAAGCTCGTAGAAGGACAGCTACAGTCGATCGAAAACTTCTTCGGACTCGTGAACGATCAGGTCGTTACCCTGCCGACTCCCGAACGTGTCTCTTCGCTCGATTTCGAGCAACTCAGCGACTCGATCGCCATGACCAAGCAGATGCTCGAAGAGACTTCAGACACTTTCGCCGCCCTCGACAGCCACAACCGCGATATCGGCAATTACCAGCTCCTTCTATCGAACACCGGAACAGGTAAATAGCAATCCGCGTTTTTAATCCGCGTTTATCCGTGGCTACAAATGGTGTTGTCTAAAAAGATCACCACAAGATATTGACACCTCGTCCTCAAAGGAGTATATTCCGCTCCGCTCGGAAGAATGAGCCAACCGGAGTATCCTAACCACATCTAAAGTCCAAAACGTGCGTAGAAATACGCCCGGGACAACTATTTTCGAAAGGCAGAGATAATGAGCGCAGCTATCGGCAAAACAACAGGAAACAAGGCCGCCGTTTCCCCACGTCGAAAGTCCCAGCAGCTTGGAATCAATGCCAGAAAAGTCGTTAGCAAGCGGTATTCGCTTAAGGATTTGAAGGGGCGTCCGCTCGAGGAGTGGTCGGATATCGTCCGGCGAGTCGTCGGCCACGTTTCGATGGCCGAAACGGGCGAAAAACGCGACAAGTTCTTTGCCGCCATGAGCGAAGTGATGCTCGCTCGCGAGTTCATCCCAAACACGCCGTGTCTGGTCAACGCCGGTAAAACGAACGGTCAGCTCGCTGCATGTTTCGTACTGGAAGTGCCGGATTCGCTCACGGGAATTATGGAGCACGCGAAGGCTGCCGCCACCATCCACCAGACTGGCGGTGGAACGGGCATGACGTATGAATTTCTCCGCCCGCACGGTGCGATGGTGAGCTCGGCGACTGGTGTTGCGTCTGGTCCAGTATCGTTCATGAACATCGTCAACCAGGTGACGGATGTTGTGAAGCAGGGCGGTGTTCGGCGCGGCGCGAATATGGGCATGATGCGCGTTACGCATCCTGACGTGCTGCGCTTCATTCACGCCAAGAACGATCAGCACTCGCTGACGAACTTCAATATCTCGGTGAACGTCACTGACAAGTTTTTGAAAGCGGTCGATAACAACGAGTGGTTTCAGTTGGAGTTCAACGGCGAACCGTGGAACGAATCGATTTACGATCCCGTACGCGACGGTGAATACGTTGTTTATCGTACTCCTGATGGATCATTAGTAACTTTCTGCGATCGACAGGCATTTCTCTCGGCCGATCTTTCTGACTGCACGATCGAAGAAGCGCCACGACCGGGAATGATCTTCGCTCCGGACGTCTGGAATCGAATTGTCGCGAGTGCTCACAAGTATGCTGAGCCGGGCATTGCGTTCATCGACGAAGTGAATCGTCATAACCACATGATGAAGTCGATGGGACCGATTTATTCGTGCAATCCCTGCGGCGAGCAGTTTCTCCATTTCTCCAACTCTTGCAATCTCGGTTCGATCGATCTCGCGAAGTTTTACGATCCGCAGAAACGAGTCGATTGGGATCGTCTGCGCGAAGTGACGCACCTGTGCACGCGTTTTCTCGACAACGTGATTGACACTTGTGCCTGGCCGTTGCCGGAGATTCAGGATGTGGTCCATCGCACTCGTCCCGTGGGCCTGGGCATCATGGGCTTCGCGGATCTGTGTTTGAATCTGAACGTCACTTACGGCTCCCCTGCATCGATCGATCTAATGGACGAAGTGATGGGTTTTGTGCGTCGCGAGTCGTGGATGGAGAGCAATCGACTGGGCGCGGAGAAAGGGGCGTTTCCGGAGTTTGAGCCAAATCGTGAAGCGTATTCGGAGTTTCTTTACAACCAGATCGGAATTCCGAAAGACATTCCGCTCACGCCGCGTAACTATGAAGTGACGACGATCGCGCCCACCGGAACAATCTCGCTCGTGGCGGAGACTTCGTCGGGCATCGAGCCAAACTTCTCGTGGGCCTACGTTCGCAAAGACACGCTCGGCACGCGCACTTACGTGCATACGCTCGCGGCGCAGGCGCTCGGCATCGACGTGGACCAGTGCGATCAGGAATCGATAGATGCGGCTGCAGCTTACGTCGTGGAACACGAACACGAGTTGCCGTCGCACTTTATCTCGGCGATGAACATAAGCGCTGAGCAGCACGTTCATGTGCTCGCGGCTGCTCAGCGCAACGTCGATAATAGTGTGTCGAAGACGTGCAATGGCGCGGTGAACGACACGGTGGAGTCAGTCGACGCGCTTTATCGTCTCGGTCGCCAGCTTGGTTGCAAGGCGGTGAGTTACTATCGTGATGGTTCGCGTGATAATCAGGTGTTAACGTCGATGAAGGCTGAAGAGCCAAAAGGTGAAGTTGCGTGCAACCCGGAAGCGGTTGTCGAGCCGTTGGAAGAAGTGAGTGCGGCGGAAGCGACTGCGGCTGACGATGCGCATGCGCGTCAGGAAGCCATCGAGCGCGAACACTCGGAAACGATCAAAGTGCCGGCAGTGACTGCGATTCGCATCGAGCGTCCACGCGAGCTTCGTGGTGCGACGTGGCAGATTCCTTTCGACGGCCAGAACCTCTACGTCACGGTCAATCACGACGGCAAGATGATTCAGGAAGTCTTTGCCACTGGTCCAATCAGTGGCGGCGTGGGACTGCTGGCGTCGAAGATGCTGCGTGGTGGCTTTGACGCCGCGGAAGTCGCGTACAGTTTGAATAAAGTGACCGGCACACACGCCGTTTGGTTTAACGAGCGCTTGCTTACTTCACCGGAGCAAGCGGTTGCAGAATGCATCATGATCACGGTGCGCCGCGTACAGGATCTACCCGACTCGGCCCGCGCCGTCGCCACCAAACAACACCACCCCCAACAGAAACCCGTCACCGGCGCCATCATGTCCAACATGATCGGCATCTGCCCCGAATGCCACGGCCAACTCGAACACGCCAGCGGCTGCGACTTCTGCCGTGACTGCGGCTACAGCAAGTGTAAGTAGCCCCTCTCTTAAAAATTTGTTGCCACAAAGAGGCACATAAGCACAAAAGTTATTCTTTGTGTCTTATGTGCTTTTTTGTGGCTAACATCCGAAAATTCCAAAGTTGACGCCTCATATACATCTTAATAATATGTCGCTATGCCATATAAACTTTCGCAGATGCTGGATCGGGAGTTGAAGAAGGGGAGTGCGGAGTTGTTGATTCTGTCGCTCGTCGAGGATCAGCCGAGGCATGGGTACGATATCGGGAATTTAATTGAGCAGAGGTCTAAGGGGCGGCTGCGGTTTAATGTCGCGTCGCTTTATCCGCTGCTTTATAGACTCGAAAAGCGTGGTTGGATTCAGGGGCGTTGGGTCGAGAAGGCGGGGCAGCGACGGCGTCGTTATTACCGCTTGACTGCTGAAGGTAAGAAAGTGCTCGCTGCACAGCGTCACAGTTGGCGGGAGTTTGTCGAGGCAATCAATCGCATTACGGGTATTGAACATGCCTGATTGGGGAAAAGAAGTTCGAAAGCGACTGGCGCGTCTTCATCTCGACCATGAGGCGGAGATTGTCGAGGAGTTGGGCCAGCACCTCGAAGACGTGTACCAGCGATCACTCCGAGCTGGTGCGACTGAAGCCGAAGCCAAAAACGCAGCACTTCAGGAACTCGCCACCGACGATCTACTTCAAAAAGAAATGCGACGATCTCAAATACCATTCAAAGAGTCACCCGTAGCTGGTGGTCCAACAAACTCAAATTTCGTAGCCGATCTCATGCACGACCTGCGTTATGCCGCACGCTTGCAACGCAAGAATCCCGGCTTTACGGTCGTTGCTGTCATCGCTCTCGCATTAGGGATCGGCGCAAACACCGCGATCTTCAGCGTTGTGAACACTATTCTGCTGCGCCCTTTGCCTTACAAAGATCCCGAGCGACTCGTAATGGTGTGGGAAGACGCGACCAAACACGGATACCCGCGCGACACGCCAGCCGCCGCGAACTTCGTCGACTGGCGCGATCAAAATCAGGTCTTCGAAGGCATGGCCGCAATCTACGACACGAGTTTCAACCTTACTGGCTCCGGCGATCCCGAACGCCTCGAAGGCAGGAGCGTGTCGGCAAACATGTTTTCGCTCCTTGGAGTCGAGCCACAGATCGGACGTGTGTTTACTGCAGCAGAAGATCAACCGGGCGCACAGCGCGTCGTCCTCTTGAGTTATGCGTTATGGCAACGACGATTCGGCGGCGATCAAAAAATCGTGGGCCAGTCTTTAACGCTCAACGGCGAAAGTTATGTAGTCGTTGGAGTAATGACGGCGCGTTTTCAGTTTCCTTCGAGTGACGACCAGGTGTGGGTGCCGATAGCGTTCACTCAGGAGGATGCCGGAAATCGCAACCGGCATTATTTACAGGTCCTGGCGCGGCTAAAGCCCGGCGTCTCGCTGACCCAGGCGCAAAGCGAGATGAGCACTATTGCGGCGCGCTTACAACAGCAGTACCCGGAATCAAACACAGACCTCGGCGCCGCCGTGCAGCCATTACACGAACATCTCGTTGGCGACATCAAACCCGCGTTGCTGGTCTTGTTGGGCGCAGTCGGGCTCGTGCTGCTGATCGCCTGCGCGAACGTCGCGAACCTGCTACTCGCACGAGCCGCAGTCCGACAAAAAGAGATCGCTGTGCGTGTCGCACTCGGCGCGAGACGCTGGCGCTTGATACGACAGTTCCTGACCGAGAGTGTATTGCTCTCGACTCTCGGCGGACTTGTGGGGCTCGCGATTGCTTTTGGCGGACTGGTTCTGTTGAAGACTTTTATTCCTGAAAACATTTCGCAGACGCGCGAGATCTCGATCGATTTGAAAGTCCTCGGCTTCACGTTTCTTGTTTCAGTTGCCACTGGCCTCATCTTTGGCCTCGCGCCTGCCGTCCAGGCTGCGCGTTTCAATCAGATCGATACTTTGAAAGAAGGTGGCCGCGACGCTGCAACTGGTGGCGCCGGCAAACGTCTACGCGGACTACTCGTGATGGCAGAAGTCGCGATCTCGCTGGTGCTCTTAATCGGAGCCGGGTTGCTGATCAATAGTTTTCTACGTCTGCGAAATGTCGATCCCGGTTTTCGCGCAGACAATCTCCTGACGATGAGAGTCGTGCTGCCCGACCTGAAGTACGAGACGATGGATCGTCGCTCGGTGTTCTATACAGACTTAATCAACCGCGTGCAATCGTTGGCTGGTGTTAGATCAGCAGCAGTCACAACAAACCTGCCGCTCTATCGACAGGGAAACTCGATCTCGATCGGCATCGAAGGCAGGCCCGCGCCACCGCCGGGACAGGAGTTGATCGTCGTCACGAGAATCGTTAGCCCCGGTTACTTCGATACGATGAGCATTCCGCTCTTGCAAGGACGACAACTCAGCGAGCAAGACGCTAAGACAACTCCGAGGGTCGTCGTGATCAGCGAGACGATGGGACGTCGCTATTGGCCGGGTGAAGATGCGGTGGGCAAACGCATCTCTTTGGGCAGGATCAGGAAGCCTGAAGATTGGTTTCAGGTCGTTGGCGTGGTGAAAGACGTGCGGCAGTTTGAGTTGACGGCCGAGCCAAGACCGCAGATGTATCTGACCTACAGGCAGGCGGGCTTCTTCGATGCGCGCGATTTGGTGGTGAAGACGGATGTCGACCCGGCGAGTATGGCAGCGACAGTGCGAAATGCAGTGTGGGAAATAGATAAGGACCAGCCTGTCTCAAACATCCAGACGATGGAAGAGATTCTTGCCGGCTCAATTGCTCGACAGCGTTTCAGCATGTTGCTGCTTGCAATCTTCGCGGCTGTGGCACTGGTACTGGCGGGAGTTGGGATCTACGGTGTGATGAGTTATTCAGTGGCCCAACGCACACACGAGATCGGGATTCGCATGGCGCTCGGAGCGCAGACAGGCGCTGTGCTCAAACTCGCAGTCGGATACGGGATGAAGCTTGTGCTCGCCGGGCTCGTCATTGGTTTGATTGCGGCGTTTGCGTTGACACGTGTGATGTCGACGCTGCTGTTTGGCGTGACTGCGACTGATCCGGCGACGTTCACGTTGATATCGCTGCTGCTGATTGCTGTGGCGGTGATTGCCAGTTACATACCAGCGCGTAGGGCGACGAGAGTGAATCCGATCATCGCACTTCGCTACGAATAATTTTTAACCACAAAAAGGCACAAAAAGCACCAAAGTAAATTATTCACGGTCGAGTTTCAGCAAAGTGTGAAGGAGGACATTAGCGCCGTTGGCGATGTCTTCAGGGTGGGAGAATTCACGGGGCGAGTGGCTGATGCCGCCGACGCTTGGGATGAAGATCATGCCGACTGGACCAAGACGGGCCATGTCTTGCGCGTCGTGACCGGCGCCTGAAGGCATAAGTTTGGTTGTTAGTTTTAGATCGCGTGCGGCTTCCGTGATTGACGAGCGAATCTTCGGATCTGTCGGAGCAGGGAGGTTGACGTTGATCTCTTTGAAGTCGAATGTAGTCTTACTTTCGGAAGCGATCTTTTGAGCTTCGGCCTGGATCTTTTCGAACAGCATATTAATCTTCGCCGCGTCGAGATCGCGGAGCTCGAGACTCAAAACTACCTTACCAGGAATCACGTTTGGCGCGCCGGGTAGCGCGTTGATTCTGCCGACTGTCCCCACTTGCCGACCCGGAACACTCATCACTGTACGATTCACAGCTTCAATAAACTTCGCCGCGGCCAGCAACGCATCCTGACGATTGTTCATCGCCGTCGTGCCGGCGTGATTTGCGAAACCTTCGATCGTGACATCCCACCAGTTGATACCAACAATACCTTCAACCACACCGATGTTTATCTTCTCGCTATCGAGAATTCCGCCCTGCTCGATATGCAACTCGAGATACGCCGCGATCTCACCTTTCCCTCGTCGAACGCCGGCAAGCTTCGCAGGATCTCCACCAATAAACTTGATGCCGTCGCGAATCGTCTTCCCGCTGCGACTCACAAGATCGAGCTCTTTCTCTGTCAACTCGCCGTCCATCGCACGACTGCCGATCAGTCCGCCTTCCTCGTTCTGAAAAATCACGACTTCGAGCGGATGACGTGTCGTCACATTGTTTTCAGTAAGCGTTTGCGCGACTTCAATCGCGCCCAGCGAGCCGACAACACCATCGTAGTTACCGCCTTCAGGAACACTATCGACGTGTGATCCGATCAGCAAAGGCGGAAGACCAGCAGAGCTGCCGGCACGACGACCGATCAGATTGCCCGCCGCGTCGATCGTGACGTCGAGTTTCGCGGCGCGCATGAGGCCCAGCACGTATTCACGCCCTTGTTTGTCGGCATCACTGTAGGCCACGCGGCTCACACCGCCCTGCGGGTTCTTCCCAAACTCCGCCAGCGCGAGAATGTGATCCACGATGCGTTTGCCGTTGACCGCGAGCCCCGACTGCAACGGAATTCCACGAAGCGGCAACGCAAGTAGACCACCCATCAGTACATAGTTGAACTGTCGTCGAGTGATAGTCATGCGAAACGCAGCCTATCGCATCATCCCCAGACGGGGCAACTTTGAGACTGTCGATACATAGAGGTAGAATCCTCCCGTCCCGGCCATTCCAAAGCAGCAATTCACAACGAACAAGGAGAACTTCAAATGAAACGATTGATCTGTTTTGTGGCACTGACGGTGAGCTTGATTACCGCATCACTGTTACTGACGCCAAAGGCCTCAGCTATCACGTACGGTTTCATTGACTCAAATAACACCTTCAGCAATACCGGCGCATTCATCGTCAAATCACCCACGACCGGTCAGATCTTTCCCATCTGCTCGGGCACGATGATCACTGACAACGTCTTTCTTACCGCAAGTCATTGCACGGATTTTTTCACGCGTGACCTCACGCTTGATGGGTTTGTTGCATATGTCAGTCTCGACCAGTCGATCCCGTTCGGTGCACTCACCAGCAACAAGACGCAGTTATTGTCCGTCGCGCATGTGGTGACAAATCCGAATTACAATCAGAGCCAAAGTGATTCCGGAGATATCGGTGTGTTGATTCTGAATAGCAGTGTTCGCGGAGTCACACCGGCAACGCTTCCGGCTTGCGGGTTATTGGACCAGCTCGCCGCTCAAAACGGACTCAAGACCGCGCTGTTTACCAACGCTGGTTATGGATTGCAAAACCGCGTCGTCGGTGGCGGTGTGCCGTTCTTCCAGGACGTTAATCCGATCCCGCGCATGTTCTCGTTCTCCAGCTTCAACTCGCTCAATGGCGGCTATATCCGTTTGTCGCAGAACAACTCGACCGGAAACGGCGGCACCTGTTTTGGCGATTCAGGTGGACCGAACTTCATGACACTGGATGGCAAGCAATTGATCGCCGCGATCACGATCACGGGCGACTCAGTTTGTCGTTCTACCAACGTCGACTACCGGCTCGACACGGTTTCCGCGCAAGGCTTTCTCGCGTACGTGAATGCCGCGTTTGGCACCCACATCGCGGTTTCCTGCTGAAACGGTTAGAGGAGCAACTTTGAAAAACTTCAAACCCGTCTGGGTTGCATTGTGTCTGGTCCATTCGCTGTGCTTGTCAGCGATTGCTCAAACCTCGTCCACACGGATCACGCCTGAGCCTCCGGTTGGCAAAGGCGTGGTCATATTGAAAGCCGCGCGATTAATCGATGGAACCGGCGCCGCGCCGATAAACAACGCCGTTATAGTTGTTACTGACAACACGATTACGGCCGTTGGCACAGCCGGCAGCGTGACGGTTCCTGCAAACGCCAGGATCATCGATCTCGGCGACGTCACTCTGATGCCGGGCTTCATCGATGCTCACACGCACTTGATTGGACGCGTGTTGGGCGATCCAGCCGGTGACAATGCGGCAGTCAGAGATTTTGAATCGTTTGCGGCGATCCTGAGTGTGGCGCATGCGCGCGCGACTTTGATGGCGGGCTTTACGAGCGTGCGCAACGTCGGCGCGGAGGGAAAGTTTGACGATATGGCTTTGCGAAAAGCCATTGATGAAGGCTGGACAGTTGGACCACGAATGATGAGCGCCGGTCATGCACTCGGCATGCGTGGCGGCCACTGCGATGAAAATGGCTTTCGGCCAGGACTGTTCGATCCGGGAATCGAAGAGGGCGTGGCCGATGGACCGGATCAGATTCGTGCTGCGGTTCGCTACCAGATCAAATACGGCGCTGACGTGATCAAGACATGCGCGACGGGCGGCGTGTTGTCGGAAGGCGATGCGGTCGGCGCGACGCAGTACACGTTTGAAGAATTGAAAGCGATGGTCGACGAGGCGACTAAGCTGGAACGCAAAGTGGCTGCGCACGCGCACGGCACCGAAGGGATCAAGATCGCAGTGCGCGCTGGTGTCTCCTCGATCGAGCACGGCTCTTTTCTTGACGAGGAGGGAGCCCGCATGATGAAGCAGCACGGTACCTTTCTCGTGCCGACCTTATCAGCGGCTGAGGCGGTCGAGCGAGCGGCGAAGACTGGAGTATTGAAAGGACTGCGTGCTGAGAAAGCGTTGGCTGCTGCTGCGGCAGTGCGTCATGCGATAAAGCTCGCGGTCTCTAACAAAGTTCCGATCGCGCTTGGAACCGATGCGGGCGTGGTCCCACACGGCACAAACGCGCACGAGTTTGTGTTGATGGTCCAGTGGGGCGGCATGACTCCGATGGAAGCAATCGTCGCCGGAACCTCGAGCGGTGCGAAATTGCTCGGCTGGGACAAACATCTCGGAACTTTAAGCGCCGGTAAGTGGGCCGACATAGTCGCCGTCTCCGGCGATCCGCTGAAAGATATAGAGAATATTCAGAAGGTCGTGTTCGTGATGAAGAACGGCGTTGTTTATAGCCGCTGATGAACGGAGATTAACGCGGATTGATCTCATCCCAGATCAGCGTGTGCTTCGTCTCTTTCAACAGTAACGATCCGACGATGAACGTGATGCCGGCGACGACGATCGGGTAGTAGAGGCCGGCGTAGATGTTGCCGGTGTTTGCGACTACTGAGAGTCCGATTACAGGCAGTAGACCACCGAAGACGCCGTTGCCGATGTGATAGGGCAGCGATAGCGACGTGTACCGGATCTTTGCCGGAAATGCTTCGACCAGATACGCCGCAATTGGGCCGTAGACCATCGTCACGAAGAACACCTGAATAAACACGAGCAGGATCAGTTTCAGTGCGACCGGTGAGCTGATCAGGGAAGAAAAATCCGTGTAAGGCAGGACTTCGCGTGCCGGCTGCAAGACGCCGTTGACTTCCGTTTGGGGTATAAGGCTGATGGCGCCCGTGACCCGGTTTGGCTCAGACGTTACCGTCACGACATTCGATCCCGCCGCATACTGCATTGCGCTATAAATCGGCATGTAAGACACCGCTGCGAGTAAACATCCCGCCATCATGATCCACTTGCGTCCGATACGGTCCGAAAGCGCTCCCATCACTACGAAGAGTGGCATCGCCATCAACAACGCAATGGCAATGATGTATTGCGAAGAGCGCGCGTTCACTTTCAGTACTGTTTGCAGATAGAAGAGCGCGTAGAACTGCCCCGTGTACCAAACCACGCCTTGGCCCGCTGTCGCACCGAATAGCGAGATCAAGACTCGTTTCAAGTTGTCCCAATGCGTGAAAGCTTCGATAAGCGGACGGCTTGAGGTCATGCCGGCAGTTTTGATCTGACTGAAGATCGGCGACTCCTTCATGCGCAGTCGAATGTACAGCGAGACGGCGACGAGAAAGATCGAGATGATGAATGGCACACGCCAGCCCCATGCGCTGAACGCTTCGCGCGACATCGAGTTCTGCACGATGATGCTGACCGCCAGCGACATAAACAGCCCCAGCGTCGCCGTGATTTGAATGAAACTGGTGTAGAAGCCGCGCTTTTCATCCGGAACGTGTTCCGCTACATAAACTGCCGCGCCACCATACTCACCGCCAAGCGCGAGTCCCTGCAGCACACGAATCAGCAACAGAATAACCGGCGCGGCGAGTCCGATCGTTGCGTAGGTCGGAAGGAAACCGATAGCGGCGGTCGCACCGCCCATGATCAGCAACGTCACAAGAAACGCGTACTTGCGTCCAACGAGATCGCCGATGCGTCCGAAGAACAGTGCACCGAAAGGACGAACCACAAACCCGACCGCAAACGTCGAGAGATAAGCAATGAGCGCGAGTGTGTCGTTACCTTCGGGATAGAAGAGCGGTGAGATCGTTACGGCGAGACTGCCGAAGATGTAGAAGTCGTACCACTCGATCATGGTACCGACTGCTGAAGCTGCGATTACTTGCCACGGATTTTCACGGCTAACAACGGATCGAGTCCGTGAAGATCCGTGGCTAGTCTTAACCATTAACGATTCTGCGTCCCGGTCATGTTGCGCATCGGCATCTGGAGCTTGCCATCGGCTCCGCTCGTTAGCGCAAGGAACGCTGAATCCTGTCGCAGCGAATCAAACACTGCATCGACGCGCGCTTCCATCATCTCTTTCGCACGAACTGCCTGGTAACGCTCGTAACGAAAGAAGTGTCGTTGCAGCAACGCGAGTGCTTCCCGACGATGACCGGTCTGCGCAAAAATCGCCGCGAGGTTGTACGACGCAGGCAGCAGATTGCGATTCTCACGCGCAATCTTCAATGCTTCGTCACCATTGCCTGAAGCCGCCATGAACACTGCTGCAAACACGAGGTTATACGGATCCTTCGGATCGAGTGCGAGCGCCTTTTGCGTGTAGGAATTGCCCTTTACGAGATCGCCTTCGGAGTTCCAGTAGACGGCGAGATTGCGATAAGCGAGTGCAAGCGGAAACTCCGCCACTGACTGCTCCATCAGCGACAGTCCCTTTTTAAACTCACCATCGTGAATCGTCATCTTGCCGAGCCCGTGAAGCGCCACAGCACGCGCGACAGCATCGGCAGGCATGTTGAGAATCGTGTTGAAGGCCTCGCGCGCTTTGTCCCACTCGCCTGTGTGATGACGATAGAGCTCGCCGAGATAGCGCAGCGGAGTCGGATCGGCAGGATCCATTAGGTGCGCTTTCTGGTACAGCCGCAGTGCAGTTACGTATCGCTCAGCAATTTCAGCTCGCAATCCCTGGCGCAAAACGGCTTCGATACGCGCGCCCTGAACACGATCGAGGATCGGCGCTGCCGGAATGCTGCCGACTTCTCCGACGCCCAGCTTCTTCAATTGACCGGCCGCGTCTTTTGCCTTCTTCGGAAACAGGCATTTCTCTTCGGCAATCGGTTTCAGAAGCGCGATCGCGTTCTCTTTATCACCGGCTTTGATCTTTTCTTTGGCGTCTTTCAACTGCGTGTCGAGTGTGGTCTCGCGCTGCTTCATCTCAGCTTCCACGACTTTCTCGACCGCATCGACCTTTAGCTTACCGCCAGTGTTATCGATCTTCTTTATTGGAGCTCCGTCCGCAGTGGCCAGAATCGCCACGGGCAAAGCTGAGTCACCAATGATTGGTTGTAGCTCGGGCGTCTTGGCGTCTGCCACTGTCATCGCGACGCATTGCGAAGAATAGAGCGTGAGAAGTCGTGATGCGCGCAGGCTCGACTTCTTGATCTCTTCGTTGCTGGCAGGGAACCAGTACAGAACCAGCCCTTTATGAGGAGCTTTCGCAGCCTCCCAGATCTTCCACGGCACCATGTACACGGCCGGGTCAGGGCCTTCAGCTCCTTTGCTGCCGCCACCGACGCCGCCAGTTCCGCCGCCACCACCGCCACCGCACGTGGCCCATGCGGGCGAGAGTGAGAACAGTACGATCAGAGTAGTCGCGAGAGCACGCGAGAGTTGGGTCTTCATAATGCGTTTTACCTTTCGTAAATTCAGGCGAGTTAAGTAGCGAATTCTATAGCACAACGTTTCCGCCGCAAAGGCGCAAAAGGGCAAAAGTAGTCCTAATCTTGATTCTTCTCTGTGCAACCTCTGTGTTCTCTGTGTCTCTATGGTTAACGAATTTACAGCAATAACTCACCACCGAGACACAGAGAACACAGAGGTTGCACAGAGAAGAAAGCATCAAAAAGACCGGCAACCTTCAGTCATTATTCCCGGTCGCACTTGCGAGAATTCTAGTTTTACACAATTATTACTCGTCTGAATTGGTTTAGCGGCGAACAATCGTTTATACAAACACTATGAAGATCCTGCTTGTGAACCCGGAGTTTCCGGAGACCTACTGGAGTTTCCGCCATGCGCTGCCCTTCGAAGGCAAGCGCTCTGTCTTTCCACCGCTCAGTCTTATGACCGTTTCCGGTTTGTTGCCACAGTCGTGCCAGCGGCGTTTGGTGGATTTGAACGTCGAGCAATTGAAAGACTCGCAAATCGATTGGGCTGACATGATCTTCATTACCGGCATGCTGGCGCAAAAGGAGTCGCTGCATGAAGTGGTAAAACGCGGCAAAGACCGAGGAAAGCTGATCGTGCTGGGTGGACCATACGTCACCAGCACCATCGAAGAGCTTCCGTACGCGGATCACATCTTCCAGGGTGAAGCCGAAACCACTCTGCCGCAGTTCTTCAAAGACTACGAGCGCGGCGAAGCGAAACGCACTTACAAAGCACCGGAACGCCCGCCGTTATCCTTATCGCCGGTTCCGGATTTCGGTCTCATCGATCTCAAGAAATATAGTTGTATGTCGGTTCAATACTCGCGCGGCTGCCCGTTCTCGTGCGAGTTCTGCGACATCATCGAGATCTACGGCCGTAGCCCACGCACAAAGAGTAACCAGCAGATGCTCGCCGAGTTTGATGCGTTGAAACAACTCGGCTGGCGCGGTCCGTTGTTCATCGTCGACGACAATTTTATCGGTAACAAGAAAAACGTTCGTTTGCTCATGCCTGAGCTGATCGACTGGCAAAAGAAGAACGGATTTCCGTTTTCGTTGTTGACGGAAGCGAGTGTAAACCTGGCGGATGACGACGAACTGTTAACCTCGATGAGACACGCCGGATTTCGCCGCGTGTTTCTCGGCATCGAGACACCTGTCGAGGAAAGTCTCAAAGAAGCGCAGAAGTCTCAAAATCGCGGCAACCTGCTTGACTCCGTGCGCAAGATTCAGAGTCGCGGCATGGAAGTGATGGCCGGTTTCATCGTCGGCTTCGATAACGATCCCGAAGACATCTTCGAACGCCAAATCGAGTTCATCCGTGAAAGCGCGATTCCGATGGCGATGGTGGGAATGCTCAACGCGCTTCCTGACACGCAACTCTGGAAGCGACTCGAACGTGAGGGCCGCCTGCTCGGATCGGATGCAACCGGAAACAACACGATCGCCACCGTCAACTTCATTCCGAAGATGGACGTCGACACACTCGTGAGTGGTTATCAACGAATCATGCGCACGATTTACACACCGCGCGAGTATTACCGTCGCGCGCTCGAGTCGTTGCAACGCACGCCGCAGGACTTTCCCGAGGCGCATCAGTATCACGGGTTCAAAGCCTTGACGGCGTTGTTGCGCATCACATTCAAGCTGGGCGTGCTTGATGCCGAGCGCCGCGAGTTCTGGCGGTTCTTCATCGAAGCGGCGCGCAAACATCACGACCGCATGACTGAGTTGCTACGTCATGCCGCCATGGCCTACCATTTCCGCAAGTTGAACGAGTCGTACGGCGATACGTGATCTCTTCCAGTAATTCTGCATTTGCTGCTTTACGTCACCGCGATTTCCGGCTTCTTTGGTTAGGCCACATTGTGTCTGTGACTGGCTCGCAGATGCAGTTTGTCGCGATCAACTGGCACGTCTACCTCCTCACGAAATCTGCATTCGCACTCGGTCTCGTCGGACTCTTCCGCGGTGTGCCAATCATCGTCTGCTCGCTAGCTGGCGGCGTCGTTGCCGATGCATTCGATCGAAAACGAGCGATGATCGTGACGCAGACCGTGATGCTGTTGACGGCGGCGCTGTTAAGTGCCGCAACTCTTTCGGGACTCAAGAGCGTTTGGCCCATCTACGTGCTCAGCGCATTAAGTGCAGCGGCGCAGGCATTCGACACTCCAGCACGCCAGGCACTCATGCCCACGCTCGTGCCCGAGGAAGACTTTCCCAACGCAGTCAGCCTCGGCATCATTGTTTTCAACATCGCAATTATCGTCGGCCCGGCGATCGCGGGCTTCATACTCGCGGAAACGGGACCGGCAATCATCTACGGCCTTAACGCACTCTCTTTTCTGGCCGTGATCGCTGCTGTCATAGCGATGCGAACTGGGGGTAAACCCGATTTGCAACGTGGACGCCGAGAAGCGTTGAGCTTCGGAGCGTTGAAGGAAGGGTTACGATTTGTCTGGCAGACGCCGATCATCGTGCAGACGATGACGCTCGATTTCGCCGCAACCTTCTTTGCGTCAGCGACATTGTTGTTGCCGATCTTCGCGCAGGAGCGTTTGCACGTCGGTGCGCGTGGCTACGGATTTCTCGCCGCAGCGCCGGCGATCGGATCCGTGTTGACGGCCCTCGTGATGGCGCGTATCGGAAGTTTTCGAAAGCAGGGAAGACTCGTGGTTGCATCTGTAGCTGTGTTTGGCGTCGCGACAGCGGGGTTTGGAGTCTCAACGGTTTACTGGCTCTCGTTGTTGATGCTTGCGATCACGGGTGCGGCAGACACAGTCAGCACAGTGTTGCGACAAACGATCCGGCAGCTCGTCACGCCGAATCATCTGCGCGGACGCATGACGTCGATCAACATGATGTTCTTCATGGGTGGCCCACAGCTTGGCGAGTTGGAGGCTGGCTCTCTGGCGGCATTGATCGGCGCACCGCTCTCAGTCGTAGTGGGTGGACTCGGCTCACTGATTTGCGCCGCCATCGCGGCAGTGAAGTCAAAAAGCTTAATGGAATTTGAGATATGACGTGGACGGCGGCTGAAACAAACAAGCACCAGGATCACGTCATCGCGCACGTGATAGGCGCGACGCCCCTCGGTAATTTCATCCACGACGAAACAGCGTACGTACTGCTCGACATTGGATTCATTTGGAACATCTATCTCGATTTGGAGATGGGTTTGGTGCCGCAAGTGATGGCGTTTTCCGATTTAGGTGTTGACGAGGAGTCGTTCCAGACAACGGATGTTGAGTGCGGACCGATCGAGTCGGTTGAAGTATTTGAGGATGACCAAGAGAGACGTTTGGTGTTGAACTGCGAACACAGCACGTGGGTGATTGAAACGTCATTGAGCCACAGATGGATCCGTGCCCATCCGTGGCTCAAATAATCTGCTACTCAGCAATTACGCTGATCTGGTTGTCGACTGACTTCACACCCTTAACCGATTTGACCAATCGTTCAACCTGGGTCTTCAGCGCTTCAGTCTTTACTGTTCCTAACAACATCACCTTGCCATCGATCACTGAAGCCGTGATGCCGAGTGTCGAGATCTCAGGATCGTCTGAGATCTTCTTGTCGACTGCTGTCTGAATCGTTGAATCCATGTTCACGCTTTCAGTTGGCGCAGTCGTTCCGCCCGCTGGCGGCGTCACGACGATCGGGGCTGGCTGCGTTGCTGGCGCCGGTTGTTGAATGATCACCGGAGGTTGTTGCACTGGTGCAGGCTGCTGCACGACCGTTGTTGGCGGTGGCTGCGTTGCCGCGACGTTTGCGTTGTCAGTTACCGGCTGACTGCTTATCCAAAACAGGACCAGCATCGTTATCAACGCGATTGCTACCACAACGAGCACGCCGACCATGCCTGCGGAGATGCCGCTGTTGTCTCGCACCGATTGTGAATGCACGACTTCACGTCGTTCGGTTGGTGTTTCCACTACTACTCGGCTTCTTTTTGCCGCTTCTTCATCGAATGCCATCACTGCCCTCCGTTTGTTCGATACAGTTTGTCGAGATTAGTTAATTACTTGTGATAATGCCTGCAACGCGTGTTTCGCTACCGGCGATTTGTGACGACGACGCATCTTGGCCGTCTGCCGATACGAGTGTTCCGGTGACGACGAGCAAGGTCCATACGAGTATTAATACCAATAACCTCTTCATACCTTTCCTCCCCCTCGATCGCTCGATGTTAATACTGACCTTGGTCTTCGCTCTGGTGCTTTGGCAAACACCATTCCTCAGCCGTAAATCGTTGAGATTGTTTGAAGAAGATGGAGCTTGAGTATTAGCTTGATTCAGTCTGTGGATTTGCCAATCGGTCGGCTCGTTTGGAATTAATACATCAGCAGCGGGGGCAAGCCCCT
>DATFDT010000230.1:0-4775 GCA_035251975.1 Pyrinomonadaceae bacterium
AGGGGCTTGCCCCCGCTCGTCCAATCCAAGCAACGGCGGGGGCAAGCCCCTCTTCCTGACTTGTTCTATTGTCGAGTCTTGTGACTGTACAGACTGGCATGTTTCAGCCTCTGAGATCTGGCTTTTGGAACGTATAGAAATTTTTCGAGATCGCAGCGGGCGTTTTTGTCGAATACTACGCCTTCCTGTTCGAGCATGCGTTGTTGTTTGTCTTGTGGCAGAACGATCCTGCCGGTCGAAGTTTTACCTTGAGCGTTGAGCACGCGATGCCACGGTGTGCCTTCGGGCGACGAGTGCATGCAGAAGCCGACGGTGCGCGGTGTGTATCCGTCGCCCAGCAACTCAGCGATCTGGCCGTAAGTCATCACGCGGCCCGAAGGGATACGACGCACGATTGCGTAAACACGCTCGCGATATTTGGGGTCTGCTTCTTTCATTCTCTTCTCTGCGTAACCTCTGCGTTCTCTGCGTCTGCGGTTGATGATGAACGCTTACCGCAGAGGCGCAGAGAACGCAGAGGTTACGCAGAGATCAATCAATCGTTCTCAAAACAACTCGCGCCGGGGCGCCGTCGCCTTTGCTGTTTCTTAAACGCAATGGCAGGCAGATCAGTTCGTAGTTGCCCGGCAGAATGTCAGTCAGGTTTACGCCTTCAAGAATCACGACACCGTATGACAGCAATGCCAGGTGCGTCTCGTGGTTCGGCGAGTCATACTTTTCTATCGATAGGTAGTCGATGCCGACGAGTTTTATTCCCCGCTCGACGAGTCGCTGCGCGGCATTGAGATCGAGATACGTGAAGTCGGTATGAAAGTCCGGCTCGCTCTCATTCCAGAACGCAGAGTTGCGCGTTTTGAAAAGTACTCGTGTCGTATCCGGAGCGCATTGTGCGAGAACAAACTCTTCATTGATGCCGTGCAAATCGTCTGGCACTTCGATCACTTGCACTGCGCCGATCAATATATCAAGTGGTAATGACTCGATCTTCGCGGCGCCGTCGATGAAATGCGCGGGCGCGTCGACGTGCGTGCCGGTGTGCGCGCCGAAGTTGAGCATCGAAACGTTGGCGCTGTCGCCTGACGACAGGCCGCGCCAGACGGTAAGCTGCACGCTTGGATCACCGGGCCAGGTTGGCAATTCGTTGCTGATGGGAACGGAAATATCGTAAATGGGCACCGGCGCATAGTATGTCAATTTGATCCGGCAGTTCAATCGCATATACTTGCGACTTCATGAACGCGCCCTTTCGACTCGCCGCTTCGAGCTACTTAAATTCAGCACCTTTAATCTGGAGCTTTTTACACGGGCCACACGAGGGCACGGTGGAGTTTGTTGAAGCCGTACCGGCGCGTTGCGCGCAACTGCTTTCGCAAAGGGAGGTCGACGGCGCGCTCGTGCCGGTGATTGAGTATCAACGCATTGACGGTGGCTCGCTCGTGCCGAATGTTTGTGTTGGTTCGCAGAAGGAAGTGCTGAGCGTCGTGCTCGTGTCGAAGAATAAACGACTCGAGAATATTCAGAATGTGGCGCTTGACGAGTCGTCGCGCACATCGGCGACACTCGTGAAAGTGATCTTTCGAGAGTTTCTTGAGCGCGAGCCGGAGTGGACCACGCGCGCGCCGAATCTCGAAGAGATGTTGGAGAAGAATGATGCGGCGTTGATCATCGGCGATCCGGGTATGGCCTTTCCGCGGCAGGGACTGAACGTTTGGGACATGGCGAGTCTCTGGAAGGAATACACCGGACTCGGGTTTGTTTTTGCGATGTGGATGGTGCGCGATGACGCCGTCTCACGCGCGCGTCAGATAGACTTCGCGGGCGCACGTGATGAAGGCGTCGCTTCTATCGAAGAGATCGTGCAGTCGTATCAGGATAAAATCCCGATGCGAGTCGAGGAGCTGCGAAACTACCTGACTGAGAACATCGTTTTCAGAGTAGATGAGTCGATGGAAAACGGACTGCGGCTCTATTTTGAACTGGCTTATAAACACGGACTAATCGAACGAGTTAAGCCGTTGAGGTTTATTTAGATGTCGAACATTCAACCAATTCTCGATCGCGTGCTGGCGGGTGAGCGCATGAGCGTTGCGGAGTGCACCGAACTCCTCGAATCGCACGACATCGCGCGGATGGGCGCTGCCGCGGACGAGATTCGCGCGCGCCGCCATCCGGATAACATCGTTACCTACATCATCGATCGCAACATCAATTACACGAACGTCTGTAACGTCGTCTGCACGTTCTGCGCGTTCTATCGTCGCCCCGGCGCACCCGACACTTACGTCCGCACGTTCGACGAGATCTGCACGAAGATTGACGAGACGATCGCGCTCGGCGGCACGGGCGTGTTGATGCAGGGCGGTCTGCATCCTGACTTCGGCCTCGAATGGTACGAAGATCTTTTGCGATCGTTACGCGCGAAGTATCCACGATTTCAGTTGCACTGTTTCTCGCCGCCTGAGATTCACAACATTCACCTGATCTCAAAACTCGATTACGAAACGATCATGGCCCGATTGAAAGACGCCGGTCTTTATAGTCTGCCCGGCGGCGGCGCTGAGATCCTCGACGACGAAGTTCGCAAGCGTGTCGCGACGAAGTGTACGACTGCTGAATGGCTTGACGTGATGCGCGCGGTCCATCGCGTCGGGTTGAGATCGACGGCGACGATGATGTTTGGAATCGGAGACAAGATTGAGCATCGCGTCAGACACTTGCAGCGCATCCGCGATCTACAGGATGAAACTGGCGGCTTCACCGCGTTCATTCCGTGGACGTTTCAACGTGAGAACACAGCGCTTGGTCGCAAGATTAAAGACGAACCGACGGGCGTGGATTATCTGAAGATGCTGGCAGTGTCGCGGCTGTTCCTCGACAATGTCGAAAACTTTCAGTCGTCGTGGTTGACGCAGGGATTACGGCTCGGGCAGGTCGCGTTGCGTTTTGGCGCGAACGACATGGGCTCAATCATGATCGAGGAGAACGTCGTCTCCGCCGCCGGCGCTCACAACCGCGCTGATGAGACGATGCTGCAGTTTTTGATTCGTGAGGCCGGCTTCATTCCCCAGCAACGCGACATTCTCTACGAACACGTACACAAGGAGCACATAGAAGATCACAAAGAGGCACATGCTCTTTTGTGAATTTGTGCCTCTTGTGTACTAGGTTACAGCGAAGTCGTACTGCTCCTGATGTATCGTCTCGTCGCTCGTGATGTCGATCGGTCCAAGATAGTCCTCGATCTCGATCATCACGTCGCGCTCGCTAGTGCGTAGCGCCTTCGCCACATCAGGATTGATTCGTAGCGTGACCTGCTTGTTGTCCTTGTCGCCGTTGATTCCCTTCGCCAACCTTCGGGCTTCCTCGAGCAACTCGTAACAGATCGTCTGCGGCGACTTAATGAGCCCAGCACCCTGGCAGTTCGGGCACGGCGAACAGAGCGTCCGCTCCAGCGACTGCTTCACACGCTTGCGCGTCATGATCACGAGTCCAAAATCGTTGAATGAAAGCACCTTTGTCGGCGACTTGTCGTTTCGCAAAGCCTCCTGCAGCGCCTGCATAACTTTCTGCCGGTTCCGGCGCTCTTCCATGTCGATCAAGTCGAGCACGATGATGCCGCCGAGGTCGCGCAAACGAATCTGCCGCACGATCTCGTCAACCGCTTCGAGGTTCGTGCGCGTGATCGTGTCTTCGAGCCGGCCACTGCCACGACCAACAAACTTACCCGTGTTGACATCGATCGCGACGAGCGCCTCGGTTTGGTTAATCACGAGATACCCACCGGACTTCAGCCACACACGCGGCTTGATCGCCTTGTCGATCTCAGCCTGCACGCCATACGCTTCGAGTATCGGCTGGTCCTTCGTGTAAAGCTTGACGCGCTTCACCAAACGCGGTTGAATGCGATTGATAAACTCGACGATCGCCTGGTACTCCTCCTCCGAATCTACGCGAATCGATTCGAAGTCGTCTGACAACTGATCGCGCAACAGCCTTTGGACAAGATCCAGATCGCGATGGACGAGCGACGGCGCTTTCGACTTCTCAGCAGCAGCTCGAATGTCAAGCCAGGTGCGAACGAGGTAACGAACGTCTTCGCGCAACTCCTTCTCGCTAATGCCCACACCCGCCGTGCGTACGATAAATCCGCCCGAAGGAATGTCTTCTTCAGCGCGGAGTGTCTGAATCAGCTTGCGCAAACGATGTCGCTCGTTGTCTGACTCAATCTTGCGCGAGACACCGACGTGCTCGACAGTCGGCATGTAGACCAGGAAACGTCCCGGCAACGCGATGTGCGACGTGATGCGCGCGCCCTTCTTCGCAATCGGCTCCTTCGCGATCTGAACCAGTATCTCCTGGCCTTCGCTCAACAGATCCGTGATCGCCGGCTGGTGTCGCTCGCGTCGCGACTGGTTACCGCGATATCCACGCTGCTCGCGCTTCTCACCCCTGTCACGTCCGCGTTGTGGGCGCGGGCTCGGCTCAGGCGCCGGCGGAAGAGCAGCTACGATCTCTTCCGGCTCTGTAAACTGTACCGAATCGAGCTCGTCATCTTCGCCGTTCGACTGCCCATTTACCTGATGGTCCGTCTCTGTAGCGGGCGCAGATTGCGGCTTACCCTTCCCTCCACCGGGACGACGACGCCTGCGACCACCACGACGTGTTGCAAACTCACCACGCGACTGGCCCTCTGTGACGCGCGCTTCGGAGTCGCCGTAAGTCATCGTCTCGCTCTCTTCACTCTCCGCACTCGCGGCTCGTTTCTTTGAACTCTT
>DATFDT010000231.1:0-3616 GCA_035251975.1 Pyrinomonadaceae bacterium
TGTAGAGGATTCCAGTCGCCGCACAGCTCCGCACCCACCCGCTACCGCAGGTGGTACTGACTGTGTCCAAGAATGGGTTGTCTGCGTTTATCCGTGGCTGATCCTCTGTGCTATTCTTCACTCCGCTTTTTCGCATGCGAAAGTGGCGGAATTGGCAGACGCGCCAGACTTAGGATCTGGTACCGAAAGGTGTGGGGGTTCGAGTCCCCCCTTTCGCACCAAAGAATTGAATCTAAAAAATGAAAACTGAACTTATTGACGTCTCTCCAACTCGTAAGGAGATCAAAATCGAGATCGAGCCGGCGCAGATTCGCGACGCGTACGATCGCATCAGCAAACAGTACAGCAAGGCTGCAAACGTCCCTGGATTTCGTCCGGGCCACGCGCCGACGTCAGTCGTGCGCACTCGCTACAAAAGCGAGATCCGCAGCGAAGTGCTGCGCGAGCTGATTCCTGAAGCTGTTAACAACGCAATCATCGAGCATTCGCTGAACGCACTCGGTGAGCCAAACGTCGAGCTCGACAACACGACCGCACTCGAACGCTTAGGCCAGGACCCGCTAACGATCAAAGTCGGCGTCGAAGTACTGCCCGAAGTCCAACTCGAGACTTATAAAGGGATCGAAGTCAATCGTCGCAAACGTCCGATCACTGACGCTGATGTCGATCGAATGATCGAAGGTATCCGTGACAGCTCCGCATCACTGCAACCAGTCGAGGAACGCGCTTCCGAGCTTGGCGACACAGTCACCGTGAACGCGCGTGGAAACTACGTCGAGGAGCCGGAAGAGGAAGAGATCAAAGTTGACGACGTTGAAGTCGTGATCGGTGGTCAGGGTGTGCAGAAAGATTTTACTGAAAACCTGACGGGCGTCAGACCGGAAGATACGCGAACGTTCACAGTCGAGTATCCCGCAGACTTCACTTCGCCCGGACTCGCCGGCAAGAAAGTTGAATACACAACGGAAGTCACATCAGTCAGGCAAAAAGAGTTGCCTGAGCTCGACGACGAGTGGGCAAAGAGTCTCGGCGGCGATTTCGATTCTGTCGAAACGCTGAAAACGAGAGTGCGTGAAGATCTCGAAGCGAGAGCTACTGCCGAATCGGATCACTACTTGCGCGACGAGATCATGAAAAAGCTTTTGGAAACGCACAAGTTTGAAGTGCCTGAGAGTCTGGTCGACCAGCAGGCAAACAATCGTCTGCAAAATGTTGCGCGCGATATGATGCAACGTGGCATTGATCCACGTAATCCGGAGCTTAACTGGGAAAGCGCGCGTGAAGATGTGAAGAGGCAGGCAGAGGAAGACGTACGCGCGACGATGCTGCTGGAAAAGATCGCGGAGGTGGAAAATATCGGAGTCTCTGATGAAGAAATTGAAGCAGAGATCGATGCGATCGTAGCTTCATCAGGACAACCCAAAATGCAAGTCCGTGCTGCCTTGACAAAGAATGGAGGCGAACGTAGCATCGCGCACAGATTGCGCAATCGTAAAGCGCTTGAACTTCTAGTTGAAAATGCAAGCATCACCGATGCTGAGTGGATCGAACCAAAGGAAGCAGAAGAAGCTCCGGCGGATGAGTAGCTGTTGCTCATGGATCACCGGCAGTCGATGATCATAATGTTCCTTGAACGAGGTTAGAACTATATGGCTTTAGTCCCAATGGTCGTGGAGCAAACTTCGCGAGGCGAGCGGGCCTTCGATATTTATTCACGACTGCTGAAAGACAATATTATTTTCCTGGGTACCCCGATCGACGATCAGATTGCCAACCTAATCGTAGCCCAACTACTTTTTCTCGAAGCTGAAGACCCCGAAAAAGACATCAATGTCTACATCAATTCACCTGGTGGTTCGATCACTGCAGGTATGGCGATCTACGACACGATGCAATTCATTCGCCCAGACGTCACGACCATCTGTGTCGGACAATGTGCATCGATGGGGGCATTACTATTGGCCGCGGGCGCAAAAGGAAAACGTTTCGCCCTTCCCAATTCGCGTATCCTCATTCACCAACCCTCAGGCGGATCACAAGGCCAGGCAACAGACATTCGTATTCAAGCAGAAGAGATCCTGCGAATGCGCGAGCTCACCTCCCAAATTATCGCCAAGCACACCGGACAGTCATACGATAACGTCGAGCGTGATGTTGAGCGCGATAAAATTATGTCTGCCATGCAGGCCAAAGAATATGGTTTAATAGACGAGGTCATCGCGCACCGAGAGTAGGCGCGCCCGGTCTCAAAAGGAGCTTCATTCGCGAGATATGGTGAGACGAACTGATGATACTCTGCGCTGCTCGTTCTGCGGTAAGTCGCAAAACGAAGTCAAGAAGCTCATTGCGGGACCCACTGTTTACATTTGCAATGAGTGCATTGATATCTGCAACGAGATCATTACCGACGATCAGCAGGCAGAATCAGTAGCCACTCGCCCGCCACTTCCGAAGCCCGGAGAGATCAAAAACTTCTTAGACGAATACGTCATCGGTCAGGAAGAGACAAAGAAGCGTCTCGCCGTCGCCGTCTATCAACACTACAAACGCATCGAGCTTGGTCGTCGTCGCTCTGACGTCGAGATCCAGAAAGCAAACATTCTACTGATCGGTCCGACCGGTACCGGCAAGACGCTGCTCGCGCAAACACTCGCGCGCATGCTCGCTGTTCCTTTCACGATTGTCGATGCGACGACGTTGACTGAAGCCGGCTACGTTGGTGAAGACGTCGAGAACATCATTCTCAAACTCCTGCAAGCAGCGAACGGCGACGTCGAGCGCGCGCAACAAGGCATCATCTATATCGACGAGGTTGATAAGATTTGTCGTAAGGATGAGAACCCTTCGATCACGCGCGACGTGTCTGGTGAAGGCGTGCAGCAGGCGCTGTTGAAGATTCTTGAAGGGACGGTCGCGAATGTTCCGCCGCAGGGTGGTCGCAAGCACCCGCATCAGGAATTCTTCCCTGTCGACACGACGAATATTCTTTTCATCTGCGGTGGCGCCTTCGTCGGACTCGAGAAAGTGATCGAGCGTCGACTGCGTAACAAGTCGCTCGGCTTCCATGCGGAAGTGAAGTCAGGATCTCATCGTCACGCCGAAGCGCTCGCGGCGGTGCAGCCCGAGGATCTGATTCGATTCGGATTGATTCCGGAGTTTGTCGGACGTTTGCCGGTGGCCGGCGTGCTGCACGAGCTCGACGAGGGAGCACTCATCAAGATTCTTACCGAACCGAAGAATGCTTTAGTTAAGCAGTATCAAAAGAAGTTTGATTTCGACAACGTCAAGTTGAAGTTCACTGAGGATGCGCTCAAGGCCGTCGCCCGGCAGGCTGTTGAGCGAAAGGTCGGCGCGCGCGGCCTGATGATGATCCTCGAAGAGCTGCTGCTTGACGCGATGTACACCCTTCCTTCTCAAAAACGAGTCAAAGAATTCGTCATAACCAGCGAAATGGTCGAACGTCGCCGGGCTGTTCCAGGTGAAGGTCTCACTGGAATCGACGGCGCCGCTGCCTAAGCCGTCAGCCCGCGAAGCGGGCGACAGCATAAAGCCTGGGGCGCGAGCCCCAGGATCACACGCATATAAACAAGCCCCGAGCCCGCGAAGCGGGCGAAAG
>DATFDT010000232.1:0-20088 GCA_035251975.1 Pyrinomonadaceae bacterium
GCTTAGGAAAAACAACCACAGAGACACAGAGAACGCAGAGGTTGCACAGAGAACCGCTACTCCTAAAATGTCGACACTCTTTCGGATTCGCTGTAGACTTTATCTGCATTTACCCGTCTGAGAGGAATCCATCATGAAAGTTCGAGCCCGGCTCCGGCACCTGAAGCGACCGCTTGTTTTCTCTGCACTGCTGATCGTAATCACCGGCTTCGATACTTTCGCACAAACGGATCCCAACGCGACCAAGAACACGATTCAGGGCGACATAATTACACCCAACGGTCAAAGACTGGACCACCCGGTCATCGTGTGGCTCTCCAGCAATAGAGGTGAAATATCGACGACGTCGAATGGTAACGGCTCGTTTTTCTTTCGCCAGCTCGGTGGCGGGCGGTTCACTGTGAGAGTTGATGTCGGTGATACATACGAGCCGGCCACCGAGGTCGTGAATATCCAGGACGCCGGCACGATCGGCAACATGAGTCGCATGGGGCAGATCTACAGTGTTCAAATTCATCTGCGCCTGAAATCCAACCAGCCGATTACGAAGGGCGTGATCTCGGCTAACGATCCGCCGAAGGCGGCGGTTGATCTCTACAACAAAGCGTTGGAGTCGGTTAAGAATGGCCATCGAGACAAAGCGATCGAGCAGCTCAAGGGCGCACTGGCGATTCATCCGACTTTCGCTGCGGCGCTTAATGGTTTGGGTGTTCAATATCTGAAGCTGGGTAAATACGACGCTGCCTCCGAGGCGTTCACAAAAGCGCTCAAGATCACGCCGGAAAGTTTTATTCTTCATCTCAACAGCGGGATTTCTCTGTTCAGCTTAAGAAGGCATGCCGAAGCCGAAACGCAATTTGCGGCGGCACTCGCGAAGAACGAAACCTCGGGAACGGCGCACCTTTATCGCGCTCGCGCGTTGATTGCGCTTAATCGTTTGGACGATGCGGCGCTGGATCTAAAACGCGCAATCGAGATTGGCGGCGACGACGTAAAGCTGGCCCATCGCTACCTTGCAGGTATTTATGTTGAAAAAGGTGAGAACGTCGAAGCCGTAAAGCAGTTGGAGTTGTATCTCAAAGTCTCGCCTGATTCGAAAGAGACTGAGCAGATCAGGAATCTGATTAAAGAACTCAACAAGAAAACCGGCCGGGAGTAAACGCCGAAGGCGTTGGCCAATTTCAGCCCTGGGTTCGAAGCGAAGCGAGAACCCTGGGGTATTGCAGGAGCGGTTTGCACTGTGTCTGTTGCATACCCAAGGTTGTCAATGGCGTCGCTCCAACCTTTGGGCTGAAATTAGCGAACGCCCTCGGCGTTAGATTCGGTGTGCCAGCACGATCTTACGGTGTGCCGATCTTACAACGCCTCGAATTGGCGATTCTCGCCGTCACGAAAATTCAACGAACTTTCGTCAGAATAATAATAGTCAGCGGGTTAAAGATCTGATAATCTTCGGCTTCCTTGTAACTCACTTCCTCCCTGTAGGCTCTGTGAAATTTCTGGGTGTGCTTGTGACTCTGTGGTCGCTTACGTGAGAAAATCACCACACGAGCCTGAGCACCAGAACGTTGCACGAGTCCATTCGTCATGAATGCTGAAACACCTGATTTGGCCGGACTGCTGGCGCGTGAGCACGCCATACGCCAGGAGACCGAAATCCTCAGAGACGCCAACATCGCGTTGACGCAGAACCTCAGTCTGGAACGAGTGCTTGAAACCCTGCTCGATTATCTGGCCAGATTAGTTCCCTACGACAGCGCGAATGTGATGTTGTGTGACACTGAGTGGCGATTCGTCGTCAGCGCCCTCAGACGTTACGAAGGTTATCAGAATGTCCAGGACACGCGCGCGATCATTTTCGACGGACAAAAAAACTCCCTGCTGCGCCGCATCTATACTACGAAACAGAGTCTCATCGTCCCTGACACGACAAACGACCCGGGATGGGAACTCCGTACCGGCGCCGACCACGTGCGTAACTGGATGGGCGTCCCGCTCGTAACCTCGGGCAAGGTCATCGGCTTGTATTCAGTCGACAAAGTCGAGCCCGACTTTTTCAAGCCGGAGCATGCACGGCTTGCAGAAACCCTCGCCGCACACGCCGCCACCGCGATCCGAAACGCGCAGTTGTTTGAACAGAGCCAGCGATACGTCGCCGAGCTGGAAGAACGAATCACGGAACGAAAACGCGCCGAGGTCGCGCTGCGTGAGAGTGAAGAGCGTTATCGTGAGTTGTTTGAGAATGCGAAAGACGCCATCTACGTTCACGATCTCGAAGGGACTTACCTGAGCATCAATCGCGCAGCCGAAACACTTTCCGGCTACTCTCGCGAAGAGATAGTGGGCCATAACTTCAAGGAGTTTGTTGCGCCCGAACACGCCAAGTATGTACGTGATAGTTTCTGGAAAAAACTGGCGCAGCAGGGTGAGACGACTTACGAAGTCGACGTCATTGCGAAAGACGGACGGCGCGTGCCGATTGAGGTCAGTAGCCGCGCCATCTACGAGAACGGAACGCTTGTCGGCGTGCAAGGCATGGCGCGCGATATCACTGAACGCAAACTCGCACAGGACGCGTTGCAAATGTTTTCCCGCCAACTGATCGAGGCGCAGGAAGAAGAAAGACGGCGAATCGCACGAGAGCTGCACGACCAGATCGGCCAGATCCTCACCGTGGTCAAGATGAATCTTCACGCCGTGCAGCCGGTTTGCGAGGAGGCGGAAGCTGGCTCTTACGTTAAAGACAATATTGAAGCGGTTGACGAGGCTCTGCGATTGGTGCGCGATCTGTCAGTTGAATTGCGACCGCCGATCCTCGACGACCTCGGCCTGACGACTGCTCTTCACTGGTATGTCGATCGTTACACCAAACGCACCGGTTTGACTGTCGACGTTGTGATCGATCTGCCGGATGAGAATGAACGTTTCACACGCGAGTTTGAGACTGCGTGTTTCCGCATCGCGCAGGAAGCGTTAACCAATGTGGTGCGTCACGCAAAAGCGACCCAGGTCCTGGTGCGACTCGCAAGGGATCGCGAAGTCTTACTCCTCACCGTGAAAGACGATGGCGCGGGCTTTGACGTAGAACGACTGCGCAAACGAGCGCAGCGCGTGGCGACTCTCGGACTCATAAGCATGCAGGAACGCGCTCACGCCGCCGGCGGACGAGTCGAGATCGAATCATCTCCTGCGAGCGGAACTGAGGTGCGCTTCAGCCTGCCGCTCTACGCAAACTCGGCTGGGTACACTCCAGGCAAAAAAGCTGGTCCATTCCCTCTTCCACTGTTCTAAGCGACAACTCTTGATAGCGTGGATACGGTTCGGAGTTCTGTGCAAACCACGCTTCGTGCTGCGCAGCACTCAGGATTACCGGATGGTAACCAAACATCGTGACGATATCGATCTTCAAGTCTCTCATGGCCCCGAGCCATTCCTCGTAAATAAATTTTTGTGCTGAAGCCGACACTCGGTGAACGCCGCTGTTGCGCGCGCGGCCTGCTTCGCAGAGCTTGAGATACATGCGCGCCTGAACCAGCGCGGCGAGTAAACCACTGGTTTCGAGTTGCACGATGCGCGTTAGTACTGCCTCGGGCGCTCGGGAAACAAAGTTGTAAGGATATCCAAGATACGCTATTTGAATAGGACCACACGGGCCGAGTTCAGATCTTACATCCCATGTGTTTTCATCGACGTAAAAGTCCGGTTTTGTTTTTAAATAGTTGATGATGGGACCAAACTCCTGGTCGCCACTCGAACCGCTGAGGAGTCGTATGCCAGGTTTGTGATTGATTGGCCAATTGTTCTTGAAAGGGTTGCGACCGGAACAACCGATCACACAGTCGCAGCGCATCATCAACTCTTCGAGCGAATCCACTCGGGTTATATGCCGCCTCAGCGCTGAACAGATCTGCAGGTTCCTGCGCGGATCGTAAAAGAAGACTCGCTTTCTTTCCTTGCCTTCGGTCGCAGCCAGAGTCGCCATCGCACGGCCGATACTTCCCAGACCGATTACGCCGAGTTGTTCGCGTTGAAACGCCCTGCACTCACGGAGTCCGGTGGTCAGTCGGTCGATCAGACATTGGGAAAAGATCGGGCCACCGATTTCCAGTTTCACTGCTGCTCTGGCCCACGAGATCACTGCAAACGGCGGCGGCTTTTCTTCAAATAGAAACATGCCCATGGAGGTCTGCTCGACACCGCACATTGAATAACGGCTCAATAGCTCCGGCGGTACGGTGGTAATGCAGGAGCCGCCGTCATCCAGAACGAGGATGCGTTTGATGCGGCGTGTCGCGAGCGCTTCAGTCGCGACTTTCCAGAGCCTTTTACAGTCCTGTTCAAAGTAATGATCAAACTCTCCCGGCTCTGGCATGGTCGAGTCGACGACAGTGACGCCTCTGTTTCGTAATGTCTTGATCACGACACAACTGTTTGAATAGACCTTGCCGAGAGCAAAGATGTTCTCGTAACGCACGCCCATCTCAGCAATAGTGTCAAACAGATCCACTGTCTGCTCGAGCAGGTGCTGAACAGCTATGAGCGCGGTGTCTTCGTCCAGACTGAACTGCGCTGCTAAGGCACGGTCTAACAATGCGTGGGTTACTTCGAGAGGAGCCAATTGTGAGTGTTGCATAACTATGGGGGCCACCGGTTGAAGCCCCTTGAGTTCGGGAGTAACTCTCGAAACTGAGGGAAGAGGCAGTGATTGCCGGCGGCGTTAACTTAAAGTGTTTGCTTAGATGTCAGTTGTGGGAGTTGCGGTCAGGAAAATTCAGTGGTTTAGACGTTTTATAATATTTCTCTGCGTAGTCTCTGCGTCCTTTGCGTCTCTGCGGTTAAAAATAAGTTCACCGCAGAGGCGCAGAGAACGCAGAGGTTGCGCCGAGAAAAGGTCTGCTTGTCTTGACACCCTAAATCGCGGACTGCTAAAGTACGCGGTCTTTTTCTGCGCAAAATTCGAGTCTGTGTATATACAAAGGAGCTGTTTTGAGTAGCGAATCTGGTTTTCTATTCACCTCTGAGTCCGTCACTGAAGGCCATCCCGACAAAATCTCCGACCAAATCTCTGATGCGGTACTTGATGCGGCATTGACTGCCGATCCCAAGGCGCGCGTCGCTTGTGAAACACTCGTGACCACGGGCCTTGTAGTTGTCGCCGGCGAGATCACAACTGAAGCGGTGCTCGATTATTCCAAGATCGCGCGCGAGACGATCCGCCAAATCGGCTACACCCATTCGAGCTATGGGTTCGATTGCGACACCTGCGCCGTCTTATCCGCGCTCGATCGACAATCGCCTGACATCGCGATGGGCGTCGATACTGGTGGCGCGGGCGACCAGGGACTGATGTTTGGTTTCGCCTGTAATGAAACGCCGGAGTTGATGCCACTGCCGATTCAGTTGGCCCACCAGTTGGTCCGCCGTCTTTCGGAAGTGCGCAAGTCAGGTGAGCTGCCCTATCTTCGTCCAGACGGAAAATCGCAGGTAACAGTTGAATACCGTGACGGTCGACCTTTCCGCGTCGACGCTGTTGTTATCTCTTCGCAGCACGCGGACGACGTCACGAACGAGCAACTGCGCTCCGAGATCCAGAAACAGGTCATCGAGCACACCGTGTCGTCTGAGTTGCTCGACAAAGACACGAAGTATCACATCAATCCGACGGGCAGGTTTGTCACCGGTGGTCCCAAGGGCGACGCCGGCGTCACCGGCCGCAAGATCATCGTTGATACTTACGGAGGCTACGCGCCTCATGGTGGCGGCGCTTTCTCGGGAAAAGATCCGACGAAGGTGGATCGTTCCGCTGCTTACATGGCGCGTTACATCGCCAAAAACATCGTTGCCGCCGGACTTGCCGAGCGTTGCATGGTCCAACTCGCGTATGCGATCGGCGTCGCCGATCCTGTTTCGGTGTATGTCAATACCGAAGGCAGCGGGCGCATCAGTGACACCGCTTTGTCGAAGCTCGTGCGAGACAATTTTGAATTGACGCCACGCGGCATTATCGAGTCGCTCAATCTGCGCCGTCCTATCTATAAGGCGACGGCTGCATACGGTCACTTCGGTCGCAGTGAAGATAGTTTCTCCTGGGAGAAGACCGACAAGGCCGAAACCTTGCGTGCAAGCGCGGGAATCTAACTTTCATCATAGAGGAATCTGCAAATATGAGTTCTGCACCATCCGTCGAATTCGACGTGAAAGATATTGGCCTGTCCGGTCATGGCCGGCAGCGCATCGAATGGGCCGAGCGTGAGATGCCCGTTCTTCGTCTCATCCGCGAGCGTTTTGCGGAAGAGAAACCGCTGAGCGGCGTTAAGCTTCTCGCGTGTGCGCACATCACTACCGAGACCGCAAACCTCGCGCGTGCATTGCAAGCCGGCGGCGCCGAGTCGATTCTGATCGCTTCGAACCCGCTTTCAACTCAGGACGACGTTGCGGCAGCGCTCGTCAAAGATTGGGGCATTCCTGTTTACGCGATCAAAGGCGAGTCGACTGAGACTTACAATCGTCACGTCAGGACTGCACTCGATTCACACCCTGACATCATCATCGATGACGGCTCAGACGTTGTGGCCACGCTCTTGAAAGAACGCTCCGGCCAGATCAAGGAAATTATCGGTTCGACGGAAGAGACAACCACGGGTATTCAGCGTCTCAAAGCAATGGAAACCGCGGGCGTGTTGCCCTTCCCTTCAATCGCTGTGAACAACGCGCAGACGAAGCACTTCTTCGATAATCGTTACGGCACGGGCCAGTCGACACTCGACGGCATCATTCGCGCTACGAATATCCTGCTTGCGGGTCGGACGCTCGTCGTTGTTGGTTATGGCTGGTGCGGCAAGGGCGTTGCGCTGCGTGCGCGCGGCATGGGCGCGAACGTCGTCGTTACGGAAATCGATCCGATCAAGGCAGTCGAAGCGGTGATGGATGGATTCCGCGTCATGCCGATCGGCGAAGCATCGTCCATTGGCGATATCTTCGTGACCGTCACCGGTAATCGTCACGTGATCGACGGCGAGCATTTTTCACGCATGAAAGACGGCGCGATCGTTTGTAACAGCGGACACTTCGATCTCGAGCTCAATCTCGTTGCGTTGCGCGAGATGGCGGGCGATCCTGCGACGATGCGACCGTTTGTCGAGGAGTACAAGATTAAATCGAGTGGTCGCCGGGTCATCGTGCTCGGCGAAGGTCGCTTGATCAATCTCGCCGCAGCCGAGGGACATCCGGCAAGCGTGATGGACATGAGCTTCGCAAATCAGGCGCTTTCAGTTGAGTATCTGGTGAAGAACAAAGGCACGTTGACACCCGGCGTTCACCTGTTGCCGGCAGAAGTCGACACTGAAATCGCTAGCCTCAAACTTCGCGCGCTCGGTATTTCGATCGACACGCTAACTGCCGAACAGCTCGAGTACATCTCAAGCTGGGAAACAGGCACCTAGCACCACAAAATTAGTTTTAGCCACGAAAAGGCACAAAAGCACATAAGTTGTTTTTTGTGCCTTTTGTGTCTTTTTCCTTTGTGCCTTTTTGTGGCCTAAGTTCGCACGCGAGATAAGAAGTACGTGCCGGCTGCGGTGAAGATTACCAGGGGCGACCAGCCTGCGACGGATGGCCGTAGCAAACCGTGATTGCCGAGTTGTTGAAAGCCCCCACCGACGGCCCAGTACGAAACTCCAACAACCACTGCGGCGCACAACGCGATCACAGTTCCCTTCCTTCCAAACGACACCGCCAGCGGCATGCCGATCAACGCCATGATAATGATGCCGAATGGTCCTGCATATTTTCTCTGCAACGCGACCGCGAGCGTTGATACGTCCATACCGCGTTGCTTCGCAGCGTCGAGATAGCGTCTCAAATCACGTGAGCTGAGTTGTGAAGGCTTGTCGATCGTCGGTTTGAATACTGAGGGCGACTCGACTCCCGCGAAAGTAGTTTCGTTCTCAGTCGTACGCTGGACTTCCAGGTCTTTCAACGTAAGTGTCTCTGCCTCACTGAGCTTGAGATGGTTCGAGTCTGACCACGCACCGCTCTTACCGTTGACCACGCGCGCGAGGTGGACCGCTTCCGGATCGAGCTCGTAAACCGTCGGCTCGATTAGTTTTCCATCCTCAGAAAACTCGTATGAATAAAAACGACGCGTGTCTGTCGACGCGAGCCACTGTCGTCCGGTGGGCGCCGTTGCTCGCGCCTCGCCGCCGCGAATGCGTGCTCGCAATGCGTCCTGCTTCAGGTTCGTTCCAGGCATCACATATTCCTGGACCAGCCACGTCCCGAGTGCGATCGCGAGCGCAAAGAAGAAGCCCGGTAACATCAAGCGGTAAACACTCTGGCCCGATGCCCACCACGCGATCGCTTCATGTCTTCTTGCCAGCAACGCATAAGTCACGAGCACCGAGATCAGCATCGTTGCGGGAAAGAGCTCGACTGTGATCAGCGGCATTAAAAACAGAAGATATCTCGCTACGAGCCCCGCCCCCGCGTGAGTGACTGCGATGAAGCGCCAGAGCTCGAAGAGGGTAAAGATATTGAAGATCGCAGCGAGCGCCACAAAGCACACGAGGAAAGTGAGCGCGAGTGAGCGAAAGAGCGACGCGTCCATCAGGTTCGGAAAACCCAAAGCCGACAGGCCACGATGGCTTGCTTTCGCGACTTTTTCGGCCGGCTCCGATCCTTTCGGTCCTCGCGACAGGATTGAAACGGAAGATATAAAAGGCACTCGCTTGACGAACAGAAACAGCAGGCTCAAAGCGAGAATGAAGATCGTCGCGAGCCATGGTCCAATATAAGGTGACATCGTACCGGCGCGCGCCAAAGACTCACCGGCCAGCGACAGCAGGTAGTAAAAGATAACGATGATGATCGTCAGCAGTACGCCGACGCTCTTGCCACCGCGTCGAATCCTCAGACCCAGAATCGCGCCGAGCAAAGAAAAGACGAGGGGCGCGAGTGAAAGAGCAGTTCTGCGGTTGAGAACCCTCACAGCTTCTTTCTGTTCATCAACCGAGCCGGATGCAACGCGCTCGCGCAAATCACTCCAGTCCATTGCATCCGCGTTTGTATCGCGATCGTTGATGCGCTGCACAACCTCAGAACGACCAGTGTTGATTGAGAACCGCAACTGATCGGAGCGCTCTACCACGTAAGACTTCTCGTCCGTACCGACGATTGAGCTCGGGTCAGGTTGACCAGCTTTTCCCTCGGCGGTCGCAGAAGGAAATCTTGTTATCAGCACATCGGTCAGCACCAGTTCAGACTGATCACCTGACGAATCGATTCGCCCTGAGCGCGCCGTGTAAACCTTTGTTGCCTGCTCCTCCTGGCCGAAGATGAAAACGCGTCCCCACGTGCCCAGGTCCTTGTTGCCGTCACGGACATAGATGACGTAACGAGGCAAGGTGTTGAAGGTGCGCGGTTCGACTGGTGATTCGAGTTTTGCGAGCATTCCCTCCAACGCGATGCGCTCGAGATCTCTCGCGGCTTCAGGTGCTTCTTTAAGGTGTAAATACGTCGTCGCGCCGGTGAACACGAGACCGATCAACAGTGCGGGCCAGATCATGGTCCATGAGCCGACACCTGCGGCACGCATCGCGACTATTTCGCTGTCGCTGCCCATACGTGAGAACCCAACAATGATGCCGGCGAGCGTGGCCAGGGGAATCGAAAAGACGAGCACACCCGGCAGCAATGCGGCGCCGATACTGCCGAGGAGGGAAAACGGCAGGTCAGCATAAATCACGACTTCAGCCAGACGAGCAGCCTGTTGTGCGAGAAGAATAGCCGTGAGCATCAACAGCGCGATGAGGATATACGGCGCCATCGCCCCGACGATGTATTGAGGGATGAGAAACTTCTTGAACTTAAAGCTATTCATTAACAAGGTCATGTTAGACAGGATTTACAAGATTGTTCAGGATTAACATGTAAGTCCTGTGCAATCTTGTGAATCTTGTAAACGACTTAACTCGCCGGCCGTACGCGCGGCATTCGCTCAAGGACTCTCCCGATAATGTGAAACGTCAACTCAGCCATCTCGCGCTTGGTATCCTTCGACACTTGCCTCGCGCCTTCAGCAAACTTCGCCGGCGCCAGTTTTTCTGCCGTCCGCAACTGCGTGCGAAGCGCCCTGGGAATCGCCCTACCCCGACGGTTACTACACTGCAAACATCGCAGAGACAAATCCGGCCCAAGATAGATCGTTTCATCTTCAAACTGTTTCTGACAATTCGCACACACACGCAAGTCCGGCAGGAAACCCTCGAGCTTCAACAACCACACCTCAAAGTATCGCAGCACCACATCGAGATCTGACGGCGTCTCGGCGGCGGCCTCTAAACACGCGAGCGCCATCCGAAACAGATTATCGTTTGCCTGATGCGGTGGTGAAAAATCAATGAGCAGATCGCCCATGTAAGCAAAGCCAGTGAGTATTGAAGCATTCGACGAGAGGTTAAAGTGTGACTTTAAGATCTCGACCTGCCGGAACGATACGAGCTCCTGGTTTTCCTTTTCGTAGTAAGTGAGATTGATGAGCGTGAAAGGCTCGAGCGCGGCGCCAAAACGATTCTTGAGTTTCCTGCAACCCTTAGCCACTCCTCTGATCAGTCCTGCGGAGCGACTCAGGCAAACGACAATCTTGTCAGCCTCTGCCAGATTGTAACTGCGAAGGATCAGGGCCTCAGTTTCAAATAAAGCCATCGGTAAGGATCACGGAATGAAATACAGGATCCAACCCAACACCAGACCGATTACCATGAACTCTGCGAACACTTTCAGACCGTAGAGCAAGCGCTCTTGATTCGTATCTTTCGCCATTGCCCCAAACACGACTGAAGCAAGCGCCGCAAACAATGTCATTACGAGGAAATGTCTCAAGGTTTCCTCCCGGCGGCGATATCGAAAGCGTCAAGCATGGTCAGGTAATTAAGTAGCCCGGCGATCAGCAGGAATGTGTTGCCGTATTCGTAAGTTGCGCGTGCGGCTTGGGCTGGATCGTCTTTGAAGCCGTAGTCGAACAGCCATGAAACGAGATACAGCGCGCCAGTACCGATGTTTGCAATCATGGGTGGCACTTGCAGCAGGGCCGACGAGTTATCGGTCGAGAGATCGAATAGATGCCCGCCCATTCCCATGCCAACAAAGAAACAGATCCAAACAGCGCCGCCCAGCAGAGCGGCGCGCCACCATTTTTGCTGCACCAAATGACCGGCACCCGGAATAAACCAGGCTGCCGCCCCTACGAGCCAAGCGAAGCCAGGTGCGGGTTCCGCCTCTTCGGCATCCATACGTTCGGTTTTTACCAAGCAACCCTCCAAACACTTAAATCGCTGACTAAGGTTTTACCTTAAGAAGAAACTTCACGCAAAGCACCGAGAGCGGGGCAAGCCCCTCTTCCTGACCTGTTCTCTTTCAACGGACTCAGAGGAATGAACAGGTCAGAAAATGAACAGGTCAGGAAGAGGGGCTTGCCCCCGCTGCTGCTTCACAATTAACATTAGCGGTCGGCGTGACGACCTCTAACATCTCACGTTAACTTTCTATCAATACAAAAGGTATGGCTCACGTAGTTCTTTAAACTTCACGAGCGGCGCTATTGTCGATTCATTGATCGCGTCGAGCGTGATTCCCTGCTCAAACGCTTCTCGAATCTTCGCTGTTCCGCTGATCACGTCGAACGGGTTCTTGTCGTAAACATATTCGTACGGCGGAACTTTCCAGCGAAACTGATCCGGGTACATGTCGTGCGCAAACTTCGCCATCGCGATTCCCGCAAGCCACGGTTCAAACACATCGCGATCGATCACATGGATCTGTACGCCGCCGCAGCTAACACCGGCATGCTTCTGGAATGTCGGTTGAAACACGCAGCTTCGGAAATACACGCCTCCCAGTCCAAGCGCGTTAAGTCGATCTGCGTAATCGTCAGGGTCGATGTAAGGTGCGCCGATCAATTCAAATGGTTTCGTTGTTCCTCTTCCTTCAGAAACCTGTGTGCCTTCGAAATGCACTGTGCCCGGAAATACAGTCGCAGAATCGAGCGTCGGCATGTTTGGCGAAGGCATTACCCACGGCGCGTCTGTTTGATCGTGCCAGAACCCTCGCTTCCATCCATCCATCGTAATCACTTCGAGATCGCAGCCAATGCCGAAATGCTCGTTGAACATTCGCGCGAGCTCGCCGACAGTCATGCCATGTCGAGTCGGGAGGGCAAACTGACCAACAAACGATGCGTATTCCGGTTCGAGAATGTTTCCAGCGATGCTGGCTCCGTTGATGGGATTCGGACGATCGCAAACGATCACCTTCTTCCCTAAACGCTGAGCTGCGCGCATGCAGTTAGCAAGTGTGTAAACAAACGTATAGATGCGACAGCCAACGTCCTGCATATCAAACACCAGCACATCGACATCCTGCAGCATCTCGTCGGTGGGTTCTCTTGTCTCACTGTACAGCGAGTGAATCGGCAGACCGGTCTTGCGATCGAGACTGTGCCCGGTCTCGATCATGTTGTCCTGAACGTCACCTCGTATTCCATGCTGTGGACCAAACAACGCCTTCAATTGAATATCAGCATGCTCATGCAAAAGGTCAGCAGCATGACGATAACCGTGATCCACCGACGCCTGATTGCAAATCAACGCGACTCGCTGATTCTTGAGACCCCGATACTGCTCTTCAAGTAACTTCTCAAGCCCCAGCTCAACGTGCTTGAGATCAACGGTAGGGGCGGCGCTCCGTGGCCGCCCGTGGTCAAGAGTTAAAGTCATACATTAGCCCTCCTAACCGCACAACACAGATCCGCCATTAACCTTCAGCACCTCACCCGTAATATGACTTGCCCACTCACTGCACAAAAACACGATCGGCCCGGCAATCTCCTCCGGCGTCGCCGCTCGACCTAATGGAATACCTTTACCGATCGACTCACGTTGCGCCGGATCGGCAAACACATCCGCCGTCATCTCCGTCTCGACCCACCCGGGCGCAACCGAATTCACAGTGATTCCGAACGATCCCAACTCAGGCGCGAGTGATTTCGTGAAAGCGATCTGACCACCTTTTGATGCGGCGTAGTTCGAAACATTAGCTTCGCCACGCTGCCCTGCCGTCGAACTCACGATCACGATTCGCCCGAACCTCTGTTTCTTCATCTGCGGCACTGCAGCGCGGCATACCGACCACGTGCCTTTGAGATTGATATCGAGCGTTCTGTCCCAGAGTTCTTCCGAAATCGATTCAACCCCTGCGCCCACCCAGATACCTGCATTGCAAATCAGAAAATCTACTCGGCCGAAATGCTCAACTGTTTCCTGAACAAGTCGCTCAGCCTGATTGAGTTGCGCAACGTCGGCCTGAATGGCTATAGCTTTTACGCCGTGCGATTGTGCAAGGTTTACCGTCGCGCCTGCGGCATTAGCGTCTCTGACATAATTAACGACAACGTGAGCGCCGCACGACGCGAGTAGCTCGACAACCGCTTTCCCGATGCCTCTCGATCCGCCGGTCACAATCGCGATGCGATCCGCGAGCCCGAGTACGTTTGTGTCTAACGTCTTCATGCAGGCAGCTTCATGCAGGTGTGGAGACTGAGGCGAGATCGGCTTCGCGAGCGTTAGCCGCTTCGTTCACAAACGCCTGGAAAAGACGCTGAGAAAATGGATCATTTTGCCAGCCCATCTCCGGATGCCACTGGACGGCCAGGATGAACCGATCAGGTCTCGGATCTTCCAGCGCTTCGATGACACCATCGGTGGTCCATGCTGTCGCAACAACGTTGGCGCCCATCGATTCAATTGCCTGATGATGATGGCTGTTAACGATGGCCTCAACTGCCCCCGCGATATCTGAAAGTCTGGTGCTCTTGCTTATGCGGATATTATGAGAGGGGCGGTCGCGTGGTGGTCCCTGCTCGTGTTTGATCGCGTTCGGCACTTGCGAGTTGATGTCCTGGATGAGCGTTCCACCGCGAGACACGTTGAGCGACTGCATGCCGTAACAGATCGCGAAGATGGGGATTCCTCTTCGTTCGGCGGCAGCGATGACCAGCAGATCGGTTTCATCTTTGATGGTCTGGACTGTGCCGAGCTGAGGATGAGGTTGTTGACCATAGCGCAGCGGATCGACATCGGAGTCGCTTCCGGGAAGCAGTATGCCGTCGAGTTGTGCGACGACCGAGTCGATATACTCTGCTTTTGGAATCAGGCTGATGTGTACCGGAAGCCCGCCGGCGGCCTCGACGGCCTCGCTGTAATCGCGTCCAAGATAAAAACGATTGGTTGTCTGTTCAATGCGCATCGTGATGCCGATGCGTGGTCGTGTTTGTATCATTCCGTCAGGAGCACTTCCCTCCTCCGCTATCATAACCTATGTGCTCAAAACTGCGTCACTACAGCGCCGGAAGGCGTCCTTGACTTACATTCAAACGAGTTCCTATAGTCTCGTTAAAGAAAATGCACAAGGAAAAAAATCGGGTACGTAGCACAACCGTGCTGCTCGTCAGGAAAGACGCAAACGTCGCGCTTGCGGGAGACGGGCAGGTGACGATGGGTGAGACTGTTATGAAAGCCAGCGCGCGGAAGGTGCGGCGACTTTATAACGATCAGATTCTCGCGGGGTTTGCCGGCGCGACCGGCGATGCGTTTGCCCTGTTGACGCGATTCGAGAGCAAGCTGGAGCAATATCATGGGAATCTCGAGCGCGCGGCAATCGAGCTCAGCAAAGAGTGGCGCACTGACAAGATGTTGCGACATCTCGAAGCGCTGCTAGTCGTTGCTGATAAGAAGACTTCGTTTCTTTTGTCCGGAAACGGCGATGTGATCGCGCCCGATGAAGGTGTGCTGGCGATCGGTTCCGGGGGTTCGTATGCACTGGCTGCGGCGCGTGCGCTGATCCAGCATACAGATATGTCGGCACGTGAGATCGCGGTAGAGTCGCTTCGCATAGCCGGAGAGATTTGCATTTATTCAAATCAAAACATCATTGTTGAGGAATTATAGTTCCACAAAGCTCAAAATTGATTTTGTGATTTTTGTGCCTTCTTGTGGCTAAGAAAGTTTAAGCATGGTTATTTATTTGGCTGGAGAAGTTGATGAAGAGGCGCGGCTTGACGAGATGTCGCCTCGTCAGATCGTGACTGAGCTCGATAAGCACGTTGTCGGTCAGCGTAACGCGAAACGAGCCGTCGCAATTGCCCTGCGCAATCGTGTGCGACGTCAGAAATTGCCACCGGAAATGGCGGTCGACGTGATGCCGAAGAACATCATCATGATCGGCTCGACGGGTATTGGTAAAACGGAGATCGCACGGCGTCTGGCGCGCATGTCCAACTCACCGTTCCTGAAAGTTGAAGCGTCGAAGTTTACTGAAGTCGGGTATGTCGGGCGCGACGTCGAGAGCATGATCCGTGATCTCACCGAGATCTCGATTGAGCTAACGCGTCAGGACAAAAGCGAAGAGATCGCCGAGAAAGCCGAGCTGAACGTTGAAGAACGAATTCTCGACTTATTGCTTCCCCCGCCTCGATCCGCTTCCAGTTTTTACGATTTCGACGCTGACACGAGTGACGAACAGTCAACCGAGCTCGATAGTCCCGCGCGTGACGAGCAGTTTCATAAAACACGTGAGAAGTTGCGGACGCAGTTACGCAGCGGCAAGCTCGACAATCGTCTCGTTGAGCTCGAAGTCAGAGAGAAGAATTTTCCGGTGATCGAACTGGCTGGTCCACAGGGCGTCGAAGAGATGGGTATCAACATGAAAGATATGTTGGGCAACCTGTTCCAGGGTCGCACGAAGCGACGCAAGATGCGCGTCGATGAGGCGATGGAATACCTGATGCAGGAAGAGGAAGAGCGTCTCATCGACATGGACCAGGTGGCGCGCGCGGCGATCGAGCGGGTTGAGAATTCCGGCATCATCTTTCTCGATGAGATCGACAAGATTGCCGGGCGTGAATCGGGCCATGGTCCAGACGTTTCGCGCGAGGGAGTGCAACGCGACATTCTTCCGATCGTGGAAGGCACGACTGTGAACACTCGTTACGGCATGGTGCGCACGGATCACATTCTCTTTATCGCGGCGGGCGCGTTTCACGTATCGAAACCATCGGATTTAATTCCCGAGTTGCAGGGACGTTTTCCGATTCGCGTCGAGCTGGAGTCGCTGACGATAGAGGACTTCAAACGGATCCTGACGGAGCCACGCAACGCGCTGATCAAGCAGTACCAGGCGATGATGGAGACTGAAGGCGTGACGATCGAGTTCACTACTGATGCGATCGATTCGATCGCCAACTATGCCTGGCAGGTGAATCAGCAGACTGAAAACATCGGCGCGCGTCGTTTGCAAACGATCATGGAGAAGCTTTTGGAGGAGATCAGTTTCGAAGGACCCGATCTCGATCCGAAGCACCAAAGGATCGATGGTGCTTACGTCTCAGGGATGTTGGCGGAAACCGTTAAGGATCAAGATCTCAGTCGTTATATTCTCTAGAAGGCACAGAAGTCACACAAACGAATGAACCTCAGCAAAGCTCTGGGTCTTTGTGCTTTTCTAATCGCGTCAATAGTTGTCGGAGGCTGCGGGAAGCGCCGGCCTCCTCTGCCTCCTGTCGAGCGTGTGCAGCAGCGCACCGAGTTGCTCTCCGGCGCGCAACAAGGCAATGAGGTGATACTCAGTTGGCCCGCACCGCGACGAAATGCGCCTGACAGCAGTGTGCAAAGCATTCGTCGCATCGACGTTTATCGTCTGGCTGAGAAACCCGGTGCCCCGCTCGCGTTAACCGAAGACGAGTTCTCTGCACGCGCCACGCTCGTCGGCTCTGTCACTTTCGAACAGATCCAGACTGCGGGTGACGTAATCACTTACCGCGACGCACTCGAGCTCGCCGGTCAGCCCACTCGCCTGCGTTACGCGATTCGGTACGTGAACGCCTCCGGCCAGCGTGCGGCATTCTCTAATTTCCTGTCGATCGAACCCGCTGCGCGAATCGCGAAAGCGCCGGCGCTCTCAACCGACGTTAAAGTTCTCGAAGATTCGATCACGCTCACTTGGCAAGCGCCCGCAGCGAACATCGACAACTCGACGCCTGTAAATCTTCTCGGTTACAACGTCTATCGCACAGACGAGTCACAAACCGACGCAGGTAATCTGCCGCTCAATTCAGAACTGATCTCGGGCACAACATACGCGGACAAGACTTTCCAGTTTGGCAACAACTATCGCTACATCGTCCGTGCCGTTTCACTCGGAACAGGTGGCGCGCAGGTCGAGAGTCTTAATTCGAACGATGTGACAGTTGCGCCGCTGGATGTCTTTCCGCCTGCTGCGCCCGAGCGTCCGAGCGTTGCTGCGCCTGAGCCGTCGTCAGCTCGACTCGCAATCTTCTTCGCGGCAAACAAGGAGACTGACATCGCCGGTTACAATATTTATCGTTCAACCGATCCTGATCTGCCGAAACAGAATTGGACCAAGCTGAACCAGTCGCTGTTAACACGCACGACTTATCAGGACGACAAGGTTGAATCAGGCAAGACGTACTATTACTACATCGAAGCCGTCGATAAAGCTGGCAACGTCAGTAAGTCGTCTGAAGTCGGATCTGAGAAAGCGCCATGAAACTATTAGAACCGATCCGTCCTTCAAAGATCGTCTGTGTTGGACGAAACTATCGCGAACACGCTGCGGAACTGGGCAACAAAATGCCCGACGAGCCGCTGCTCTTCCTCAAGGCGCCGTCGGCGATTATCTACTCAGGTGACGAGATCGTGTTGCCGAGCGCGTCACAGCAAGTCGAGCACGAAGGTGAGCTGGGCGTCGTGATTGGACGTGTGGCGCGCAACATCGCGAGCCACGAAGATCCGCTGAGTTATGTTCTTGGATACACCTGCGTGAACGACATCACCGCACGCGATCTCCAGCGCAAAGACGTGCAGTTCACGCGCGGCAAATCTTTCGACACGTTTTGTCCCGTCGGGCCCTGGATTGAAACGGATATTGATCCCAGCAATGTCTCGGTCGAGACCCGCGTCAACGGTGAAGTAAAACAAAAAGGCAACACGGCTGACATGGCATTTCCTGTCGCCTTTCTTATAAGGTACATCTCTGAGATCATGACACTGTATCCCGGAGACTTGATTGCGACCGGAACGCCTGCGGGCGTCTCGCGCATGAAGCCCGGCGATATCGTGGAAGTTGAAGTGGGCGGCATCGGAATCTTACGGAATCAAGTCGTGAGCGTCGCTCGCTGATATATGCATTTTGTGCCTTTTGTGGCACTGGATAGGAGTCTTGTTATGAAATTTTTTCTTGATACTGCAAATCTCAACGAGATTCGCGAAGCGGCAGAATTAGGTTTCGCTGACGGCGTGACCACGAATCCTTCTTTGATCGCGAAGGAAGGAGGCGTCGACTTCAAACAACACATCGCCGCCATCTGCGAGATCGTTCAAGGACCTGTCTCAGCGGAAGTGACGAGCCAGGACAAGGAAGGCATGCTTCGCGAAGGACGCGAGTATGCGAAGATCGCTCCCAACGTCGTCATCAAGTGCCCGTTGACGCGCGAGGGTCTGAAAGCGACACGCCAACTTACCGACGAAGGCATTAAAGTAAACGTCACGCTCTGTTTCTCCCCCGCGCAGGCAATACTCGCTGCAAAGGCCGGCGCAGCGTTTATCAGCCCGTTTCTCGGTCGTCTCGATGACATCGGTGAGAACGGTCTGCTGTTGCTCGAAAGCATCGTAGAGATTTACCGGAATTACACCTGGAAAACCGAAGTATTGGCGGCGAGTCTACGGCATCCGATTCACGTGATCGAAGCTGCACGCATAGGCGCAGACATCGCGACGATACCGTTCAAGGTGATCGACCAACTGTTCAATCACCCGCTGACGGACAAAGGACAAGCGCAGTTTTTAGCAGACTGGGCCAAAAGCGGTAGAAAATAGGTGGGAGAAAATGACGTTGTTGTCAGCGTGCTCAAGTACGATGGCTGTGAGCATCGACGCTGGCCCGCACGCATAACGAAGAGTGAAGGACCACTGCTGGTCCTGGATGCCGTTTTCGAAGACGAGATCGAACACGATCTACTCGGTACGATCTCGTCGGGAACGATCAGCACCGAGTATTACTGGCTCGACCGTTGGTACAACGTTTTTCGTTTCAGCGATCCGAACTTCGGGCTGAAGAACTATTACTGCAACGTGAATCAGCCGCCGAGTTTTGATGGGCGCGTGTTGAGCTACATCGATCTCGACATTGATGTGTTGGTCGCTCCTGACCTCACTTACAAGATTCTCGACGTCGAAGATTTTGAAGAGAACGCCCGGCGCTACGCTTACCCCGAGGAGGTTCAGGCAAATGCGCGCCGCGCGGTGGACGAATTGACCGGGCTGATCGAATCGAGGGCGTTTCCCTTCAACGAATAAATATGGCCTCAAAACAACAACCAAAACAGTCCAAATCCAAGTTGGAAACACTGCGCGAGCGAAGCGTTCAGGCCGAGCAGGGCGGCGGTGTCGCTCGCGTCGAGAAGCAGCACGAAGCCGGAAAGATGACTGCGCGCGAGCGGATCGAGTTTCTGCTCGACGAAGGATCGTTTGAAGAGTTTGACAAGCTAGTGGTCCACCGCTCGAGAGACTTCGGACTCGATAAGCAGCTTTATCCCGGTGATGGCGTTGTAACTGGTCACGGTTTGATTGATGGTCGTAACGTATTTGTGTTCGCGCAGGACTTTACGGTGTTTGGTGGTTCCCTTTCGGAGACTCACGCTGAAAAGATCTGCAAGGTGATGGACCTCGCGATGAAAGTCGGCGCACCCGTTATCGGATTGAACGACTCGGGAGGCGCGCGTATTCAGGAAGGTGTTGTCAGTCTCGGTGGTTACGCGGATATTTTTCTGCGCAACACGCTTGCGAGCGGTGTGGTGCCGCAGATCAGTTGCATCATGGGACCGTGTGCAGGCGGCGCTGTCTATAGTCCAGCGATCACGGATTTCAATATCATGGTTAAAGACACGTCCTACATGTTCATCACTGGACCGGACGTGATCAAGACCGTGACGCACGAGGAAGTCACGAAAGAAGAGTTAGG
>DATFDT010000233.1:0-7040 GCA_035251975.1 Pyrinomonadaceae bacterium
TGTCTGCCGCAAAAACATATCGAGCGGCTCTGCCTCAAAAGTCCTTGTTCTGGGATATCTCTGTGCAACCTCTGTGTCCTCTGTGTCTCTGTGGTTGATGAATTCCGAGTAAAACCAAACCACAGAGACACAGAGGACATAGAGGTTGCACAGAGATATCGAGCCAGGGCCGTGCGATATGTTTTCGCATTTCTCCTCATAAGGTTTCGACGAGCAACAATCGAATCTGAAAGGTGACGACTATGGAAGAAGTAACTCTGAAACACGGTCGCGGATATATGAGGTTGAGAAAAAGTGACGATCTGATCGCGATCAGACCGTCGTCCCAGGCAAACGTGGCTGAAGTTCTGGCCCATGCTCCGGCGGATACTTCCGAGGTGGGCACAAAGCTGGACCACTTTCAAATCGTAAAGGTGAACAACGCGCCGGCGATGGAAAGCACGCTCGACAATCTGCGTGATAATTATCTCGTTGATGCCGGCTCGCACGTTTATCACACGCCGAACAGCACGGCTCCGATCGTTCCCACCGGAAAAATCACTGTCCGTTTCAATCCCTCATCAACCAAAGAGGAACGCGAGCAGGTTTTAGCTCAACACAAGCTCGAAATCGTCGATCAGTCCGCCGACGAAGTTGACGGATCTAAAGTAACTACCTACACGCTGCGAACAACGCCCGAGTCGCTGAACCCTTTGAAAGTGGTTCAAGATCTGCAACGGTCAGACAGTGTGGTGTCATTGGCCGAAGCTGATTTAGCTGTTCCTGGTGCGCTCACCATTTTTCAAATTCCGGTCGATCCGCTGTTGAAAGAACAATGGCACCTGCGAAATATCGGGATTCAGTTTGGCGACACAGTGGGACTGAAGGCGGGCGCCGATGCACGCGTAGTTGCGGCCTGGCAAAGAATGCAGTCACTCGGTTCATCGGCGTGTGTTGTAGCGGTCATCGATGACGGCTTCGACCTGACACATCCTGATTTGAGCGGAAACAGCAAAGTCGTTGCGCCCTGGGATTTCACTACCAACACCAACAATCCTGCGCCGCAACGCTTCAGTCCGGATCCGAGGCGCGGTGACTATCACGGCACTGCCTGTGCGGGAGTTGCGATCGGCAATGCGAATGGCACAGGAATAACGGGTGCAGCTCCTGATTGCCGCTTTATGCCCGTCAGGTGGACCGGCACGATCTCGAACGACACGATTAAAAGGCAGTTTGAGTATGTAGACACTCAAGGTGCGTGGGTGGTGAGTTGCAGTTGGGGAGTAGCCAGTGATTTCTTCGAGTTGTCGACCGTGATGAACGAAGCCATCGCCAAGTGTGCAAGGGATGGTCGCGGTGGACTTGGCTGCGTGATCGTATTTGCCGCGGGAAACGCGAATCACGACATCAACGATCCGGATAACGGAACACTCGACGGTTTCGCGGTCCATCCGGACGTGATTGCAGTTGCCGCATGCACCAGCATGGACCAGAAGTCGAACTATTCGAATTTCGGCAAGGAGATCTCTGTTTGTGCTCCTTCAAACGGTGCGGGAGGAGTGGGAATACTAACGTCCGACGTGCGCGGCTCGTTTGTATCCAATGGCACTACTTTCGCTTCTGGTTATGATGCAGGTGACTACACGAGGACATTCGGCGGCACCTCCAGCGCGACTCCTCTCGTCGCAGGCATATGTGCACTGATCCTCTCGGTTAATCCTGGTCTTACTGCACGCGAGGTCAAGCAAATACTCGAAAGCACCACACGTAAGATCAGTGGTCCATACGATAGCAATGGTCACTCGATCTTCTTCGGTTTTGGTTGCGTCAATACTGATGCGGCTGTCAAAAGAGCGATGGAGAGTTTGTCTCCAGCGGGTTTCAGGTCGCGCGTGGGACGAAATACCAACAATGGAAAGCCGCGCAAGAATGACGCTACGCTATATGGGTCCGAATTTTGGGGAATTTCCCGTCATGAATTAATTGCCAGCGTTGCGACTAATTTCCTGACGCCTCGCGCCAAGTCTGCAATCGCCAAACTGCTGCCGTCGGGTCAAACACTCACTCAAATCGCCGGCTGGGCCGACAAAATAAAAGGCAAAAAGCCAACGCCGGGAATGGACCGAGACACACGCGAGTTCTTACAACAGTTCCCCAACGATGCAAGTAAGAAATGGCACTACGTCGATCTACCGCTCGGAGTCGGCAGTTACGAAGAAGCAAGACAGCTTCGTATCGTTCGAGATGACGACGAGAACGTCGTACAAATGATCGAACGCTGTGTTCAAGTATTACTGGGTCGCTCGAAATTTATCAGTCAGCTCAACGCTTTGCGATGTTTGGTGCATCTCGTCGGTGATGTACATCAGCCGCTGCACGTCGGATGTGGCTTCATCGACGACACAGACGGTCGCCCACGACTCGAAGACGATCCAGCCATCATCAGGAAGAAGGGTCTCGAGAGCGACAGAGGCGGCAACAGCCTGGTGTTACCAGTGAGTGGCTCACTCAATCTGCACACATACTGGGATAGCTATTTGGGGGACGAGCAATCGGGTGAAGTCACGGATCTGAGCTTCGCCAGTACTTCTTCGGAGGTTCGGAGAAGTGCGGAAATAGCCATTAACAACGTTTGGGGCCAGCTCAAGCGCGCCAGGGTTGGGGCTGGAATACAGTCGGCGGTCGGAGTGGCGACGAACTTGGCTGATCCTTCCAAATGGGCAACTGATTGGGCCAACACTTCACTGAATGAAGCTCGCAAGGCTTATAAGTTGTTGCAGATCAAACGAGGACTTGGCAATGGCAAGTATGAAGTCTCGTGGCCTGGAAAGGCGGTCTACGACGCGGAGTGCCGGCCGATCGTTTCCAAACAAATAGCGGCGGCATCAGACAATCTGGCTGCTTTACTAAACGCCATCTTGTGAAGCTCTCTGCGTGATCTCTGCGTTCTCTGCGTCTCTGCGGTTTAATTGTTTTTGCGGACCGTTTCACCGCAGGGACGCAGAGATCGCGCAGAGACTCTTCCCACCGTTCACTAAGTGGTCTTACTATGGGTGCATGCACAAGCCTTGGCGAACCACGCTCGTAATAAGCTCAGTTATCCTGTTGTTCTGTCCGGTGATGCTCGCTCAGGACAGCGCCACCCCCCGGCCCGACATTGTTGAGGTCATGAACTCGCTCGATAAGAACGGTATGGGCCAGGCGCGGGTTGGAATACGGACCCTCCCACAATCAAGAGAGGAAGTCTCCGGGGTTTTACAACGAGAGGAATACCCCGCCCTGAGCCTTTTTTACTCTGAAGGATTTAAGTTCGTCCGGATTGAAAACTGCGGTGCGATCCTAAGGAACGACAACACGCAATTGATTTCGCATTCGAAGCTTGTAAACGATCCATCACCTGGTGAGCGCGTCACGGCTGAGTTATTCATTCCACTCAATCGGCTCAGTATTACGAAAGGTAGAAAACCGTTTCGTCACACCTCTGATCCGCAGAAAGCTCAGTTGCTCGGCACCTGGCGCACGGAATTCAAAAGCAGCAAATCCCTCGAAGATGTCGTGCTCACAGTATTCAATTCAGCGGGAACGACGAAATTAGGAGTCTGGAAAGGTGATACGCTGACGTTTACTTTCGATAATAAACAGACGAGCGAGAAATTCGATACTGCTTTTCGTCAAGCTATCAAGATCTGCCAACCGATTAAGTATCTAATACGTTAAGTTCAACTGTAGGGGCGGCCCTCCGTGGCCGCCCGTCTCTTATCGCCGCGCGTTTCCGAAGAACGGGCGGCCACAGAGGGCCGCTCCTACAGTTACTTCTTATCAGCGTCAACTGGCAAAAGATTCGTTGTTCGATCGGTGATGCTGAAGGTTGGTTGTTGAGGTGATTCTAGCTGTCGTTTACCCGCAGCTTCCTTCAACTCCTTCGCTTTGGCAAACAGGATTACCGAGGCGAGACCGGAACCGAGGAAGATGATTGCGCCAAGAACAGCAAGGACTGCAACGAGCAATCCCTGACTCAGCAATAACTTCGTGAAGATGTTGTAAAGCAGAAAACCGAAGACACCCAATCCGAAAACACTTAGCGACGCGACGCCCAGACGCTCGAGCTTCTCCTTGCGTTCCTGCAAGCTCTGGACTGCTACACTCGGAAGCTGCTCCGTCAACGAAAGCGCGATCTTCTCCAATCCCAACCCACAGGACCGGCAGAAGTTTTGGTCGTCAGCGTTTTTGTTTCCGCAATTGGGACAATACATGGCTCAGCCATTATACCGAGTATGGGTCCTGTAGGACTTATAGGACATATACTTATTTGATGCTGACCGTCATCGTATACGTGCTATTCCGGGCGTCGGAGTCGATGATGAGCGTGTAATCACCCGTCTCGGCCAGCACGCCGGACCAATCACGCGCGTTGTCAGCAACAAGGCTTCTCGTACTCGGACTCATCACCATAAACCGCACTACTTTTCGTGGCGCCGTGAGTTTTATCGTCATCGTCTGCCCCGCCCGCGCGCCAACAAGGTAAGTGTCAGGCAGAGCGATTGACACCCGACCCTGCACGGTCGCTTCTGATGTGCCGCGTTTGAACTGCAGTCGCCGAGATGCGGGTTTGGTTTCTCCTGTCTCGAGTTGGACCAGCATGTTCTTCGCTTCGCGATATTGCTTGCCGTCAAACTTGTAAGTCATTTGACCTTGGGTCGCCGCGGTGTCGCGCGCCGTGACCAGCAAATCGCGATAGCCGTTGGTTGACGTCTTCAACAACTCAACACCAAACCCGGCAGCATCATCCAAAATCGATTCAAATCCCTGCCCTGTTTTGCGATAGATGTAGATCGAACAGTTGACCATTCCGCACGTGCACGGCCCGCTCAGCTCGACTTCGTACTCGTTCACGCCGTCACGATTTAAATCGTGTTCTTCGACGTTCATATCCTCCTGTGCTTTGCGCAGTCCACCTTCTTCCTGCTCCAGACACTCGCGCACATCTTTGAAGTCACTGAGCACCTGGCTGAAGAGTTTCGCGCGCAGGTCTTGCTTGTCGTCGTGTTGCTGCGCCTTCACCACGACACCCAAAAACAAACACATAATCGCAATGATGCATTTCGCTCGTCTTCGAAACGTCATAGTCGTCATTCGCTCCTCAAGGAAGTTGGTCCGGCTATCATACAAGCTTCGTTTGAGAACCCGCGATAGCGGGGTGAAAGCATAAAGCCTGGGGCGCAAGCCCCAGGTAAAACGTATGCGCACAATTCGAGCCCGTGAAACGGGCGACAGCGCGTTACATATTGGGCTGTCGCCCGCTTCGCGGGCTCGGGTTATTTATTTACGCGATCCTGGGGCTTGCGCCCCAGGCTTTATGCTTTCACCCGCTATCGCGGGTTCTCAAACCGACCGCGCTATCGCGGGTTCTCAAACCGAGCGCACTATTGCGCGCTCTCTATCACCTATGCACATTATTGCGGGCTATTAAACAAAGCGGCGGGAGCGGGAGATCATGCCGGCTCCGCCGCTTTGTTTTCCTGCGGGCGGGGTGAGAAACCACCAGAAAGACTGTTTCAAACTGCGAATCAGTCCTCCTTCCTCCTGTTTCATTAAAACGCGGATTCCGCGACGACATTCCCTCAAAAATTTTCCGATGTTAGAATCAGCAGCCACGGGCGCCTTGCAGACCGCCCACTCACAACTCCCGATGGTTTCGCCCTATAGAAAGAGATAAGCGAATGGCGACCAGTTCGTCCGATGGCATCACTCAATTACTCGAACGATGGAGCAATGGTGAGGAAAACGCGCGTGACGAGCTGGTGCGGCTCGTTTATCCCGAACTGCACCGGATAGCCACCACCTACCTGCGCCGCGAACGCCGCGAGCACACGTTACAACCAACCGCCCTCGTAAATGAGCTCTTTCTGAGATTTCATGAACAGAACAGCATGACCTGGCAGAACCGGGCCCAGTTTTTTGGTATCGCCGCGCAGCTTATGCGACGTATTCTCGTCGATTATGCCCGGGCGAAACACGCCGAGAAGCGCGGCGGCGATCGTTATTGTGTATCTCTCAGAAACATCCGCGCCTTTGGCGCCGAACCCGACACCGACCTGCTGGCGCTCCACGATGTTCTAAACGGACTCGCAGAAATCGATTCGGACCAGGCGCGTATTGTTGAATTGCGATTCTTTGGCGGTCTCACAATAAAAGAGACCGTGGAAGTGATGGGAACTTCGCACGCCACTGTCGAACGCGAATGGAAAATAGCGAAGGCGTACCTCAAGCGCGAGTTAACCAGAACCAGACCGCATTCTTGAGGGATTTAGCTGACCATTCTCGCGTTATAGTCAGCAATCATGCAATTACAACTCCAGGATCGACATGATCACCCATGAAAGATGGCAAAGAATAAAAGAGATATTTATTTCTGCCCAGGGTCGCCCACCTGCCGAGCGTTCAGATTATCTCAATGAAGTTTGCCGAGACGATCCGTCAGTACGGGAAGAGGTGGAAACCTTACTTGACGCTGACGCAGACAATGACGACTTTCTGAGTTTTCCCGCATACGAATTTGCCGAGGGAATGCTTGCAGGTGAACCGAGCGAATTCGTGGCCGGACAAAAGATCGGACGGTTCGAGATTCTGTGCTCGCTCGGCGCGGGTGGAATGGGCCAGATATATCTGGCCCACGACGAGAACCTCGGCCGCAAGATCGCCCTCAAGCTCATCTCCCGTGACTTCGCCGCTGATCCTCACCGCGTACATCGTTTCGAACAGGAAGCTCGCGCCGCATCTGCACTCAATCATCCGAACGTCTGCGTGATCCACGACGTTGGCAAGACGGAAACCGGGCGACACTTCATCGCGATGGAGCACATTCAGGGGATCACTCTTCGCGATCAACTCGCACGCGGAACATTCAAACCGCCAGAAGCATTACAAGTCACACTGCAAGTCGGCGCCGCGCTCGCCAGCGCGCACGCGATCGGTATCGTTCATCGCGATATCAAACCCGAGAACATCATGCTGCGTCCCGACGGCTATATAAAAGTCGTCGACTTCGGTCTCGCAAAACT
>DATFDT010000234.1:0-34429 GCA_035251975.1 Pyrinomonadaceae bacterium
CACGCTGACGGTCAGCTACAACCGTTTGCGTTGGGATTCCCCCGCGGGAATTCAGACGCAGGCCACGAACACGCGCGCCGTCGACAATTTCGGCGACGATTTTGTGCAGATCGACTCGTTGAACACGAAGCTCGCTTCAACACTCAGTCCTAATCTCCTGAACGAGTTTCGTTTTCAGTGGGGCCGCGACAACGAGTTTCAGTTTAGTCAGCCTCCCATTCCGGGAGAACCGACTACTGCAGTTGGCGGCAGGTCACCGCAGACGATACTCGTCGGAAGCACAACCTTCTCGTTTGGAATGCCGGAGTTTCTCGAGCGTGCTTCGTTTCCGGATGAGAGACGTTGGCAGTTTGCCGATACGGTCACGCTTACGGCCGGCAGTCACACCTTCAAGTGGGGCGGCGACATCAACTTCGTGAAGGACATCATTAACAACCTGCGATTCTCTGGCGGTGAGTTCAACTACACCGGCGCTACTACCGGACTTCCGGATTTCATCGTTGACTACGTGAACTTCACGACCAACGGCTCGATTCGCAATCTGGCAACTAACAGCGGATTGCTTGGCCGTTGCGTCGGTCCGCAAACGCCGGGAGTCTTCCGCAAGGCGGGTAAGTGTTACGCGGGTAACTTCAACCAGGGATTCGGCGTGTTGGGTCTGACGATGAAAACCACAGACCTTAATTACTTTCTTCAGGATGACTGGCGCGTGACGCCGCGATTCACTTTGAATCTCGGTTTGCGTTACGAGTACCAGCTCAATCCGGATCCGGTAAACGTGAATCCGGCCCTCCCGCAGACGAATAATAAAGTCGATGACCGGAACAACTTTGGACCACGCGTCGGCTTTGCATATGACGTCAGTGGTGACGGCAAGACGAGCGTTCGCGGCGGCTGGGGACTCTATTACGGCCGTGTGATCAACTCGACGGTTTACAACACGCTCGTAAACACAGGTGTTGGCACTGACAGAGGTCAGCGGCAGTTTACCGCCAGTGCGACAAATCTTCCGGCGGCATGCGCAGGCCAATCGGCGGATGATTGCGCACTGCTTCCGATCTATCCGAACCTGTTGCCGGCTTCAAATCCGCCGGTAGGTGCGGTGCAGTACTTTGACGATGATTTCCAACTGCCTCAGATTCATCAGTGGGACTTCATTGTCGAGCGAGAGATCTCGAGAAACACGGTGATCTCGGCTTCGTATCTCGGCAGCTTCGGTAATTCGTTGCCAAACTTTGTCGACACGAATCTGCCGCCTCCGGCGCGTACGGTAGCGCTGAACATCGTCGGTGGACCATTTGCTGGTCAAAGATATTTGACGCCGATCTTTGTAGGACCGAGACCCAACACGAGCTTCGCGCAGATCACGGAAATTCGCAGTGATGTAATTTCCAAGTATCACGGGCTGGTTTTGCAGGCTAATCGTCGCCTGACAAGAGGACTACAGTTCCAGGCGAACTACACCTTGTCGCGTGCTTCTGACACGGGCCAGAGCTCGCAAACGTTCACTGCAAATAATCTGCCTTTCAATGCCTTTGATCAGTCAGGCGAAGATGGGCTGTCACTCTTCGATCGCAGGCAAAAGTTTGTGGTAAGCGCGGTCTACAATCCGAATCCGTTCGCTGATGGAGCCGCGAAGGCGATCTTTAATGGTTGGACGATTGCGCCGATTCTCAATGCGTTTTCAGGACAGCGAGTTACCGGAAATATCAGCGGCAACATCACCCCGACTTCATTTGGCTTCGCTTCCAATACGACGCCGGGCGGCGGCATCAATGGTTCAGGTGGTGGGACGCGTTTCGCGTTGGTACCGCGCAACTTCTTCAAGCAACCGAACATTTGGTATCTCGACGGACGGCTTTCGCGACGATTCAGCCTGACTGAAAGCGTCAAGCTCGAAGTGCTGGCTGAAGGCTTCAACATCTTCAATCGCACGCAGGTCACGGTCGTCAACCCGACCATTTATAACCAGGCGGGCACGACGTTGACCTTCAATGGCGCGGGCACCAATCCGTTCTTTAACGTCACGGGCGCTGACAGCACGTTATTCCGCGAGCGCCAGGTGCAGTTTGCTGCTCGTTTCGAGTTCTAAAACCGAGGCGATTTCCTTTAGCATCCACAGATTGCGCAGATTTCTGTGTAATCTGTGGATGCTTTTTGTTAGGCGGTCCCAAACGTTTATAATGCCCGGTCCTATCTTTTATTACTGCACTTGACGAGGGGAAACCTACAAAATTGGCGAACGAACAGTTTGATGTAACGATTATCGGCAGCGGGCCTGGTGGTTATGTGGCAGCGATCCGAGCAGGTCAGTTGGGTTTGAAGGTTGCGATAGTCGAAAAAGACAACCGGCTGGGTGGCACTTGCACGCTGCGCGGTTGCATCCCGACGAAGCAGATGTTGATGTCGGCCCACATTTACGAACAGATGCAGCACGCAGCCGACTTCGGCGTGCAGGCTTCGGGCATTCAGCTCGCTTTTGCCGATGTGCAGAAGAGAAAAGACAAGGTGGTGCTGAAAAACTCGAAGGGCATCGAGTATTTGATGAAGAAAAACAAGGTGACTGTCTTCAAGGGCACGGGCAAGCTCGCGTTGCCGGGGAAAGTTGAAGTCACCGATGCGGAAGGTAAAAAGCAGACGCTCGAGACGAAAAACATCATCATCGCCACCGGTTCAGTCGTGCGACCGATTCCGGGATTCGAGACTGACGGGCAGCACGTCGTCAACAGCGATCACATTCTCGAGTTGCAGCAGGTTCCGAAATCGCTGATCGTGATGGGTTGTGGCGCTGTGGGTGTTGAGTTCGCGTCGGTTTATTCGCGTTTCGGCGCGGAGACGACGCTCGTCGAGCTTTTGCCACGAATCGTGCCGCTCGAGGACGAGGAAGTTTCGAAAGAGCTTGAACGCAGTTTTCGTAAACGCGGGATCAAGTTGCAGGTCGATACTAAGCTGGACAAGTTGGAGAAGACGGAAACGGGCGTGCGCGTTACCGGCCACACTTCGAAAGGTGAGCCAGTGAGTCTCGAAGCGGAGATGTTGCTCGTGGCCGTGGGCCGAATGCCTTACACCCAGGGGCTCGGCCTCGAAGGCACGAAGATCAACGTCGAAAAAGGGTTCATCCTGGTTGATGAGTATCAGCAGACGGCGGAAAAGGGTGTGTATGCGATCGGCGATGTAGTGCCGACGCCGTTGCTGGCCCACCTTGCGTCGAAAGAAGGGATCGTCGCGGTCGAGCATATGGCCGGTAAGAAAGATGTCCGACCAATCAATTTAAGATTAGTCCCGAATTGTACGTATTGCGATCCGGAAGTCGGATCAGTTGGTCTCACCGAGGCGAAAGCGAAGGAGCAGGGTTACGACGTGAAGGTCGGGAAGTTTCCGTTCTCGGCGTCGGGCAAAGCGCGCATACTCGGCGAGGAAGAAGGTTTCGTCAAGATTGTCAGCGAGAAGAAGTACGACGAGATTCTCGGCGTGCACATCATCGGACCACACGCGACCGAGTTGATTGCCGAAGCGTGCGTGGCCATGCAGCTCGAATCGACGGCGGATGAGCTCGGGCGCACGATGCACGCGCACCCGACGATTTCCGAGGCTGTGATGGAAGCCGCCGAGGGCGTTCACGATCTCGCTATTCACATATAAATCAGAAAGAAATCCGTGTCATCCGTGGCTGAAAATTCACCTCCAGACAAACGTCGCCGCCGTCGTCCAGCGCGTCCACGTTTTCAAATGCGTGTCAGCACGAAGTACGCGCCGCGCAAAGCCGTCGACGGCAAACCGCTAAGCTGCTCCACCGAAACGACACTCAACGCCGGGCAGCATCTCGATCTCTATCGTTATCTGAAGCTCACGCGTCTCGTTGAAGAACGCCTCGTGAATCTCTACCGCCAGACGAAAGTCGTCGGAGGCGTGTTTCGCTCGCTGGGCCAGGAAGCGACGGCAGTCGGCACCGCTTACGCGCTCCAGCCGCATGACTTCATCACTCCTTTGATCAGAGACCTCGGCGCCGTGCTCGTGAAAGGCATCCGCCCGCGCGAGATCTTCGCGCAGTACATGGCGAAGGCGTGGGGACCATCCGGCGGCAAAGATCTCAACATCCATTTTGGCGACATGCAGAAGGGCTTCATTGGCCCGATCTCCCATTTGGGAGACATGATTCCGGTGATGACCGGCATCCTGCTCGGCGCGCGCATGCAAAAGAAGAAGTTTGTCGCTGTGGCCTACATCGGCGACGGCGGCATGAGCACTGGGGCATTTCACGAAGGACTCAACTTCGCCGCCGTGCAGCGACTGCCGCTCATCGTTGTCGCCGAACACAACCACTACGCTTACTCGACGCCGACAAGTTTGCAAACAGCAGTCCGCGATCTGGCAGAGAAGGCGGCTGGTTACGGTATTCCGTCTCACATCGTCGACGGCAACGATGTGGTCGCATGTTATGAAGTGACGAAGCAGGCGGCTGATTATGCGCGACGTGGCGGCGGCGCGGTTTTGATCGAGGCGAAGACCTATCGTCGCAAAGGACACGCCGAGCACGACGACCAGCGTTACGTCGGGGAAGGCGAAGTCGAGTGGTGGGAGAAGAACAACGATCCGCTCGATCGTTACGAACGTTATTTGTTGGAATGCAATCACACGACTAAAGAGAAGCTCGAAGAGATCGATGCAAACGTTCTCCGCGAGATTGACGAGGATTGCACTTGGGCAGAATCTTCACCAATGCCCGAAGGCGAGCAGGCGGCATACGGCGTTTTCGAAAACAACATCGTCCCGCCGGCGTTCAGGCCGAAAGTACTGGAGGGCTAAGACGATGCTTAAACCAGCAAACTACAAAGACAGAAGTACCAAAGGTACCTCACTTACCGGAGGAAGAGGAATGGGATATGTCTATGCGGAAATCGAATTAACAAATGAAGATGACGTGGTCCTTCATCGCCACGGGATTCGGCTCGAAAGTGAAATAAAAAAGGTCAAATGCAGGGCACTGGTCGATAGTGGAACCTGGGACCTTGTTATTAATGAAGACGTCCAGCACCGACTAGACTTGCCGGTGATAGACCGACAAGCTGTCGAGATGGCAGATGAAACCGTAATTGAAGTAGACGTTGTAGGTCCGATTGAGATTCGTTTCGAGAATAAGACCACAATCGTAAGCGCTGTTGTCATGCCGGGCACTTCCGAGGTTTTGCTAGGCGCGTATCCAATGGAAGGGCTGGACGTGATGATAGATCCAAAAGGAGAACGGCTGCTTGTAAATCCTCCCTGGCCAAATAATCCTAAAGCTCGTATCAGAGCGGTAAAACAAGTCAGCTTGAGTATCTAACGATGTCGACTGCCGTCAAAAAAGAACATAAATCAGCGCGCCCGGAGCGGGGTGGACAGGCCACACTTGTTGAGGCCATTCGCCAGGGAATTTGGGAGGAGATGGAACGCGATCCGACCGTGTTTGTGATCGGTGAGGACGTCGGTGCGTACGGTGGCGCGTTCAAAGTCACTGACGGATTGATCGATCAGTTTGGCAAAGAACGTGTGGTCGATACGCCGATTTCGGAAGGCGCGATCGTCGGTGCAGCGTGTGGTGCGGCGTTGATGGGTATGCGTCCCGTCGCGGAGTTTCAGTTTATCGATTTTATTTCCGCGGGGTTCGATCTGCTGACGAACTACGCTGCGAAGTGTCGATATCGCTGGGGCGCCAGCATTCCGGCTGTGTTTCGTGGTCCATGCGGATCGGGAGTGCGCTCCGGACCGTTCCATTCATTGAACGCGGAGTCGTTTTTCCTGAACACTGCGGGACTGAAGATCGTCGAGCCATCGACGGCTTACGATGCGAAAGGCCTGATCAAAGCCGCGATTCGCGATCCCGATCCGGTACTCTTCTTCGAGCACAAGAAACTTTATCGCTTGCCACGACTGCGCGAAGAGCTGCCTTCAGATGATTACATCGTCGAGATCGGAAAGGCGCGTGTGGCGCGCGCGGGAAGAGACTTGTCGATCATCACGTTCGGGGCGATGGTCCTGACGGCGCTCGATGCTGCTGAAGAGCTCGAGAAGGAAGGTTTGGACGTTGAAGTGATCGACTTGAGAACTCTCGCGCCGCTCGACAAGGCCGCGATACTCGCGAGTGTGAAGAAGACAAGCAAAGCAATCCTGCTGCATGAAGCCTCGCGCACCGGCGGTATCGGTGGCGAGATCGCGGCGCTGATTGCTGAAGAAGCGTTTGAATGGCTTGATGCGCCGGTAATTCGCATCGCATCGATCGACACGCCGGTGCCGTATTCGCCGCCGTTGGAAGATTACTACTTGCCGCAAATCAAAGACGTCGTTGACGCAGCACGCAAGCTGGCGGCTTATTAACAAACTGGAGTAGAGATGAGCACTGAAGTGGTGATGCCGCAGATGGGTGAATCCATCGCGGAGGGAACGATTACGAAGTGGTTGAAGAAGGTTGGAGAACGCGTCGAGCGTGACGAGCCGCTGTTTGAGATCTCGACGGATAAAGTCGACGCGGAGATTCCGTCGCCGGCTGCCGGAACGTTAACCGAAGTCAGATTCAAAGAGGGCGACACGGTTGAAGTGAACACAGTTGTGGCTGTGCTTGACGGCGATCAGGCATCTGCAACTGCACCAGCGCCGGCGAAAGCTGAGGCACCTGCGCCTCCTCCGCCAGCGCCAGCGCCGCCACCACAACAAGCAGCACCGCCACCGCCTCCGCCACCACCGGCTCAGGCGAAACCAGCACCACCTCCATCACCTGTTCCGCCGCCAGCACCACCAGCGGCAGAGAAAAAGGACGGCATTGCTGCAACTGCGGAAGAGCTGCGCCGGACCAAGTCGAGCCCGTTAGTCCGAAAGATCGCGCAGGAGCACAACGTCGACATTTCACAACTCGAAGGTACTGGTCTAAGTGGTCGTGTAACCAAGAACGACATTCTCAGCTACATCGAATCAGGAAGCACTGCAGCACCACCGCAGCGCCCGGCCGAGCGCGTTGCAGCACCTGCACCTGCGCCTGCCCCTCCACAGGAGATCGTCGCTCCACCGCCACCGAGACCGCAGCTTGGCGATCGCGTCGAGCAAATGAGTGTCATGCGCAAGAAGATCATGGAGCACATGGTCTTATCACGACGCACTTCCGCGCACGTCACCACCGTTTACGAGATCGATATGACTCGCATCGCACGACTGCGCGACAAGCATCGCGATGCGTTCTACGAACGGACTGGGACCAAGCTCACGTTCATGCCGTTTATCTTCGAGGCCGTGAACAAAGGTTTGCGAAAGTTTCCCATCTTCAACGCACAGGTGAACGGCGAGCAGATCATCTACAAGCAGGACATCAACCTCGGTATGGCTGTCGCCCTTGATTGGGGTTTGATTGTCCCGGTAATCAAACGTGCCGACGATTTGAGCATCTCGGGGCTCGCCCGCGCTGCAAACGACCTTGCAGATCGCGCCCGGACCAAGCAGTTAAAGCCCGACGAAGTAACGGGCGGCACCTTCACGATCACGAATCCCGGCGTGTTTGGCGGCCTCTTCGGTACGCCGATTATTAACCAGCCACAGCTCGCGATTCTGGGTGTCGGAAAGATAGAAAAGCGCGCAAAAGTGATGACTACGCCTGACGGCGACGACTTCATCGGCATTCGCTGGATGGCCTATTTTGCCCTCAGCTTCGACCATCGTGTGATCGATGGAGCAGACGCAGAACGCTTCCTTGCTTTCATCAAAGAAGAACTCGAAGCAGGCGACTTTTCAGTGTGACGTTGAATTGCTAGACCACGAGAATTACTAATCAGAAAATAGAACAAGTCAGGAAGGGTGGCTTGCCCCCGCCGTTGCTTGGATGGAAAAGCGGGGGCAAGCCACCCTTCCTGACTTGTTCTTTGCTGCCCTATCAAATCAATCAACAGACTCCTTTTTTGCGGTAACGTTGCAAAAACAACACGCAAATTTCCATTTCCACGCACACGTTATTGCGATAAAGTGGTGATTCGATGAAGAAAAGCCAAGCCTATTGACTTAAGTTCGGTGACGATCTAAATGATGTCATCCGCAAAATTTAACGAGCGGGAGGCGAGGAGAAACTCGCCGTTGTTAGCTTGAAGAAGACGCGCGCAAAGAAGCGCGTTAACTAGTCACAAGTTTGAAGGAGATAAATCGATGGTATTCACTAAACATAAAATGTTTGCCCCGGCAGTGCTTGCCACCTGCCTGTTAGTCTTCTCAGCCTCCCCCTTATTGGCCCAAGACACGACCAACCCGGCCGGCTCGCGCACTGTCACAAGCGGCCAGAAAATGAAGCTCAAAGGCGTTGTCACCCGGCGTGATTCTGATACATTCACCGTCCGTGACATGAATGGTGTGGACACGGTTGTTCGTCTGAGCGACAGGACCAGTGTGAAGACAAAAGGTGGGTTCCTGCGGGGCGGCACGAACTACGCACAGACCAGCATCCTTCGCGGCCTCAACGTTGAAGTTGAAGGACGTGGCAATGGATCGGGTGAGTTGGACGCAGAGAAGATCCGGTTCAATGAAGCGGATATGCGCGTTGCCCGCGCGGTCGAGTCGCGCGCTGCGCCACTCGAAGAGAGAGCGTCTGACACGGAAAACAAGCTGAGCCAGGTTGAAGCGAATGCGCAACGGCTGTCGGGCCAGTTGGAAGAGTTGCAGGCCGTTTCGAACGCGGCGCGAGGCGGCGCGAAGGCTGCACAGCAAACTGCTGACGCGGCTGTCGCCGGTGTAAATGCGACCAACGAACGCATTTCAGCTCTCGACGACTACGCGCCACAGCAAACTGCTGCCGTGAATTTCAAATCAGGCAGTTCAGTGCTTTCACCAGAATCGAAGACAACGTTGGACGACATTGCCAGCAAGGCTTTGAATGCGAAAGGTTACGTGCTCGAGGTTTCCGGTTTTGCGGATTCACGTGGCAGCGTCAACCTGAATCGCCAACTCAGCCAGCGTCGTGCTGATGCAGTGATTCGTTACCTCGTTGAGAACCACAACATTCCGCTGCGCAGAATCGTGACGCCGTATGGCTACGGTGAAATGAATCCGGTTGCAGAGAATGAAACACGTGAAGGTCGCGCACAGAATCGACGTGTTGAGATCAAGTTGCTTGTCAACAAGGGACTCACGTCGCCGGCGCCGACCATGAATCCGGGTACCTCGGGTTCAGGTAACTAATGTGAACAGCGCGGAGTTTACTTTGACAGTGCAACTCTGCGCATGTTGAGCGGCACCAAAAGAGTCATGGATCATGCCGTCAAAAAAGCGGTAGGATAGGGAGCCAGCAGCCAGCAGCTTTGGCGGCATGAAACAGGCTCGAAGGGTGTCGAAAGATGATTCTGGGGGTTGAGAAAAAACTTTTGTGGCCGGCGTTCCTGATGGGAATGCTGGCCCTTTTTCTATCTACATCAACCGCGCAGGCGCAGAAAACTGTCAAAGACTTACCGCCGCCGCCACCACTTTGGAGACCGAAGCCAACACCAACTCCGAAGCCGGTCGAACCTGAAGTAATCACAGACGTCATCCGCACGAACTCAAACCTCGTGATGGTGCCGGTGTCTGTTACGGACCAAACCGGTAATGCGGTGCAAGGACTTCAGGTCGCGGATTTTCGTTTAGAGGAAGAAGGAAAGCAGCAGGAGATTTCCAGTCTCGGCAATCCGGAACAGGTGCCGTTGGCGATCGCGTTGTTGTTTGATATTTCGAGCAGCGTCAGCACCAAGGGGTTCTTCGCTTCGCAGCAGAACGCAGCGGCTGCGTTTCTTAAGCTGGTGATGAAGCCAAATGACAAGGCTGCGATATTTACGATTACGGGCCAACCGAACCTGATCCAACCGCTTGATTCGGCCGAAAAGTCAGCCGCAAAGATGTTGAGCATTCCCGCGGCGACGGTTAGCGTTCCCACAGCGTTCTACGACACAGCCGCAGCAGCCGCAAAGTATCTCATGGAGAACGCGCCGAGTAATTATCGCCGCGTGATCGTGGTGTTGTCAGATGGTGACGACAACAACAGTAACCTAACGCGCGACCAGTCAATTGCAGATTACCGCGCTACCACCGCTGGGAAACAGGAAGCCCTGGGGACTCGGACTGGTTTAATCCAGGCGCATGCGCGAGCAGTTGCTGGAGTGCAAAAAGCTGTACAGCAAGCTGACGCGATCTTTTATTCAGTGAATCCGGGTGGTCCGTCAATCAAGCTGAATATGATTGCCATGCGGGCCGAGAGAAACATGGAAGCGATTGCGGAGACGACGGGCGGCACTGCGTTCGTTCCCGATTCCGATGCTGATCTCGAAAGAGTGTTTCGACAGGTTGCGGCGGAGTTGCGAGGACAGTATCTACTGCAATACTACGCCGACACCGAGAAGATTCCCGCCGGACAATTCCGGAAAATTCAGGTCGCAGTTCCCGCGCGCAATGACGTGCGCGTCCGCGCCCGCCAGGGCTACTACCCCAAGAAACAAGACTAGCCACGAAAAGGCACAAAGCAGAGCAACACAAACGGCACAAAAGCAGTTCTTCACCATTCAGCTTTTGTGCCTTTTGTGTTGCTCTGCTTTGTGCCTTTTGTGATCTACTGCCGCATGATCACGAGCACGTCGGCCAATCGATTGATCACGCCGAGCAGCGTACGGCCGGCAGCGTCGAATTGGTTCGCGTTCGCTTGCTCTTCCGCCGTGGCCGCGCCCGCTGCGACGCCTGCGAGCTTGATGTAAAACGGCTGAAGCTCCGGCGTGTTGCGGAAGTCGATCTCCAACTTATCAAGCCCGTCCTTGAAGTCCCTGAAACTCGACTTAACCGTCGCTTTTCTCTGCTGGTTCTGTTGCAGCCCTGCCTGTGATACCTGGTTTTGCTTCGCCGCATCATCAACTGCGTTGATAGTGCTGGTGATACCCCCGAGCAGGTAGGTAAACCGCGCGATATTCTTCACCTGTTCGGCGACGCGCGTCGCGCCCTGCGTACGTACTTGCGCAACTTTTTGTGCCTGCTGGGCCGGTGTGGGCGGCTTTGGCCTGGACGAGCGGCCGCGCGTTTGGCTAAAGGCGGAAGAGGGAATTAGAAAGAATACGGCCATTAAAGTGATTGCGATGCGTTTCAAAGTGTTTGTCTCCTCTTCTGCGTTATCGTTTTTTCGCGCTGTGGTGGGGATTGTACCAAAGACCAAGGCGGCTGTTAGAATGACGCGCGAAGACTACGATCTGGTTGTATGACTGTTGTATGACGAGGGAAAGAAAGCTTTTGGTCCAACGGCTGGGCCTCGTTGACTACGAATCCGCCCTCGCAATCCAGAAACAGACTGAACTTGCGGTCAAGACCGGAATCCAGCCGGACACGTTGCTCCTGCTCGAACACCCACACACGCTCACGATTGGTCGACGTGGCGATAGCTCGTCAGTCCTGCTTAACGAAGAGCAACTAAGCGCGCGCAACGTGACGGTATTTGAGACGAATCGTGGCGGAAAAGTGACTTATCACGGTCTGGGCCAGATCGTCGGTTACCCGATCATCAATCTCAGTCCCGATCGCGAAGACGTTCATCGTTACGTTCGCGATCTTGAAGAAGTATTGATCCGGACCATGTCAGACTTCGGCATCGACGCATTTCGCATCGAGGGACTGACAGGCGTCCACACGCCGCGCGGAAAGATTGCGGCCATCGGCGTACACATCTCGCGCTGGGTGACGACACATGGCTTCGCGCTTAACGTCAACACCGATCTCAGTTTCTTTGATCTAATAATCGCCTGCGAAGGCGAACCGGTAACGTCGATGGAAGTGTTGCTCGGCGACGAAATCGAGCTAAACGCCGTCGAAGATCGCATCACGGAAAACTTTTCAAACGTTTTTTCAATATGCTGACTCTCGATCAAATCAACGAAGCACGATACCGAATCGCCTCCCGCATTCACCGCACGCCCGTACTGACTTCGCGGCAGTTCAACGAAGCAGCGGGCAAGGAAGTGTTTTTCAAATGTGAAAACTTCCAGCGCGCGGGCGCGTTCAAGATCCGTGGCGCGACCAACAAAATTCAATCGCTCACGCCCAACGAGAAACAGCAGGGCATCGTCGCGTTTTCATCCGGGAATCACGCGCAGGCAGTCGCGCTTGCCGGTCGTGAAGCCGGCGTGCGCGTGCTGGTCGCGATGCCTGAAGATGCACCGGCGGCGAAAGTCGCAGCGACGCGAGGTTACGGCGCCGAAGTCGTTTTCTACGATCGTCATAAACAGGACCGCGAAGCGTTCGCACTCGATCTCGCCGAACGCGAGCGACTGATTATGGTCCCACCGTACGACGATTATTTGATACTTGCAGGCCAGGCGACGTGTGGTCTGGAGCTATTGGAAGAAATCCCTGATCTCGATTGTGTGCTCGCACCGTGCAGCGGCGGTGGATTGTTTGCAGGCGTCGCCAGTGCGGCTAAATCTATGAACCCGGCGATCCGATGTTTCCCGGTCGAGCCAGATACTGCTGACGACACGCGGCAATCATTTCTGAAAGGCGAACGAGTCACGATTCCGCCGCCACCGACGATCGCGGACGGCCTCCGTGTTCAAATCCCCGGCAAGCTAACGTTTCCGATCGTGCAGAAACTCGCTGAAGACGTATTAACAGTGACGGACGAAGAGATCCTCTCAACGCTTCGATTCATGCTCTTCCGCATGAAGATCCTCGTCGAAACCTCAGGCGCCACCGCCGCCGCAGCCGTAATGTTTCACAAGCTTCCGGCTGACATAAAGCGAGTCGGTGTAATCCTGTCCGGCGGCAACATCGATCCCGATCTTCTTCAATCGATAATGAATCCATAGACGACTTCGCCGGAAAGAAACGACGCCAGATTCGCAACGACGATCACGGCGAAGTCGCGCCACTTCGCTTCCTTCCCAAACGCGAGCCAAAACAACAAACACTCCGCGACAGGCGCAAATACTTCGGCGATCAAAAGATAGAACGCACGCGAGTGGCCCACCAGCAACAACGGCAACACGAGCGTAACGATCGGATAAGTACACGCCGTCAGCCACAAGCCCGAAAGTATGCGTCGCTGTTTTGAATGATGTGACGAGAGTCCAAAGAAGAGTACCGGAGTTTCGATCGCGATCGTGAGCAGGTAACCAACCGGCAGGAAGTGCCAGAGGTCGAACGGAGACACTAGAGCATCCTCAGCAGAAACGGCGCTTCTGCGAGCACATGCGCGATCGCGACCGTGAAGTAAACATCGCGCGTAGTGGAGTAGTCGATCGAGAAACCAAACCATAGCACGCCGACAGCAACGAGAGCGACGATCAGCAGTGCGGCAACAATCCGCGGAAATCCCTTCGGATGGCGTGCGATCGGCACAGTACGCACCTCCCAAAAGCGCGCGCTCCCGATCCGCCCGATCAGCGGCAAAGCGATGATCCAAACACCGTAGTGCAGCATCTCGAGAAAAAGGTGCACTGAAACCAGCATGTGACTCGAAACTTGCGGCAGCACCTCCGCACCGGAATGTTGCGTGATGCGCCAGAACAGACCGTTGTCATCAGCGAGCGGCGCGGTCCGCGATAGCTGCCAGATCAGCGCCGCGAGCACGAGCGGCACGAGCAGGAGACAACGCCGGTAAGCACGTAACCATTCCGGCCGCGTTCGACGAATATGTCGATCGAGAAACCAGAGCGCGATCAACGGGTGAACATAAACGATTGCGAGACTAAACAGGTCTGGACCAAGCCAGTTCAACGAAGACAGCGCGAGCGCAACCGGAATCGTCCATTTCCAATTCGCGCCCCGCTTTTGTTTGCTCCGCAACCACACCAACAACGCCAACCAAACCAGCAGCGCCATATTCCACGAAGCTAGTCCCAGGTACCATGCTTCTTCGCTCCACAGCGACGCGTTGTAAAAAAAAGGAAGTGAGACGTAAGTGAGTGTCAGGACACCCAAACCGGCAAACGCAGTCAAAAAGAAATTGCGCGATCTGCCGAAACGTACCGGCAGTCGCATGAGGAAGTAGCGCAGCTCAAACCAGTTATGTGGTCCGGCGAAGAGGAAGAGCGTCACGATCGACACTTGCAGCGGCAACCAGCTCGCAAACGCCGCCGCCGCCGCGACGCACAGAATAGTGACCACGGCGAACACTCGTGCGCTCGCCGGAATATTTGTAGGGGTGGCCCTCTGTGGCCACCCGTTGATTGCAGTTGCGTTCTGCAATTATTCCTCGCCTGTGGTGTTCTGTTTCTTGAGTGGAATGATGAGCCGCATCATCCGGCCATTCAACTGATCGTCAGGCACGACCTCGACTTCGACACCGCCGAGCGTCGGCTTTCCTTCCGCGAGCGCCTGCGGCAGGTTTCGCCAGCGCCACGATGGCGGCGGACCGGCATTGCCGCGCGTGATGATCGCCGCTGCGCCGAGCAGAACGGCCACCAGCAGCGCCGCTCCAATCGTTTTTTGCGCGCGGCCAACGCTCGACGAACGCGCAATCAGCACGCCCGCAACAGACACCGCCATAAACATCAGCAGCCCGGCAATGATCGTCCGCGGCGTGCTAAACGCAATGCCGCCGACCACTGGCGAACTTCCGGCATTACCGTCGAGGGCCGCGCGTAAAACATTAAAGTCAGACTGGCCGATCTGTAGTTTCGCTTCGTAAACCTTCGAGTCCGGTACGATCTCGAGACCAGTGCGCAGGACCTGCTTCGCCGCTTTGTCTGGTGTTTTCGGTTTGGGAACGTCGGCGTTGGTTGAAAATGTGGTCAACAGAACAAGGCAAAAGGCGATGAGAAGCAACTTCACGATGAGCGCCCCTTTCGAGGAGAAGTTTTTTGACAGGATTACAGGATTAAACAAGAATTACATGTTAATCCTGAAAGATCATGTAAATCTTGTAGAACGACTGTCTTCAAAACGGACCAGCCACGGCTCAACTCTGAACTTCGCACCTTATACTGTAAAATCCCTCCAGAGGTAAACAATTGGCCCGCGAACTCCGAGTAATCAGCAACAATCAAAAAGTCCGTCAACCCAAACCCGAATGGCTGCGCATCCGCCTGGGCGACCCAACCAACCAGAACCAGGTGCTGCAACTGATCGAAGGTCTCAACCTGCACACTGTCTGCCAGGAAGCGCGTTGTCCTAACATTTTCGAGTGCTGGACCGATCGCACCGCCACATTCATGCTCGGCGGCGACATCTGCACGCGTCATTGTGGCTTCTGCGCGGTGGGCAAGGGCCAACCGGGCTCGCTGGATCCGGAAGAGCCACGTCACGTCGCTGAAGCTGTCAATCATCTGAATCTGGCTCACGCCGTGATCACGTCAGTCAATCGCGACGATCTGCCGGACGGTGGCGCCGCGCACTGGGCCGAAACGATTCGTCACGTGCGCGCCATGAACCCCGATTGCAAAGTCGAAGTTCTGATTCCTGATTTCAACGGCGACGAAGCAGCGCTCAACACGGTGCTCGACGCCGAGCCGGACGTGCTCAATCACAACACCGAGACGATCGCGCGCCTTTATCGACGAGTCAGACCGGACGCGGTTTACCAGCAGTCGTTGACTTTGTTACAGCGCGCGGCGACACGACGCGATCTTGAAAACCGCGGCATGTTGACGAAGAGCGGAATCATGGTCGGGCTTGGCGAGACGTTCGATGAAGTCGTCGAGCTGATGCGCGACTTACGTTCGGTTTCGTGCGACATCATGACGATCGGACAGTACCTACAGCCACACGCGCGTCGCTTGCCGGTCGAGCGTTACGTGACACCGGAAGAGTTTGCGAAGTGGCGCGAGATCGGTATGTCGCTCGGATTTCATCACGTCGAATCGAGTCCGCTCACGCGTTCCTCGTATCACGCACGCGAGCAAGCCGCAAAATGAAAGCCTCTATTTTCAGACAGCACGGTGGACCGGATGTGCTCGAGTACACGGACGTACCCGAGCCGCAGATTCGCGCGAACGAAGTGCTGGTCGAGGTGAAGGCGTGCGCGTTGAATCATCTCGACATTTTTGTTCGCAACGGTTTGCCGGGAATTGAGATTCCCCTGCCGCACATTCTCGGTTGCGATGTAGCCGGCGTAGTGCGGGAAGTTGGCGAGCTCGTGACGTGGGTAAAGCCTGGTGAGGAAGTGATGGTCCAGCCAGGTGTTTCGTGTGGACATTGCGAGGCGTGTTTGAGCGGGCAGGACAATCTGTGTCGCGAGTACGACATTATTGGTTATCGACGTGATGGTGGTTATGCGGAATTGGTGGCGGTTCCGGGTGTGAATATCATCCCGAAGCCGGCGGAACTGAGTTGGGCCGAAGCGGCGGCGTTGCCGCTTGTGACTGTCACCGCCTGGCACATGCTCGTGACGCGTGCAAATGTGCAGCCGGGTGAAGACGTGCTTGTGCATGCGGCGGGTAGCGGTGTCGGTTCAGTTGCGATTCAGATCGCGAAGTTGCGTGGCGCGCGAGTGATCACGACGGCGAGCTCAGACGAGAAGCTTGCGAAGGCACGTGAACTCGGGGCTGATGAGACCATCAACTACTCGCGTGACGATTGGCCGAAGGAAGTGAAGCGACTGACCGGTCGCAAGGGTGTTGACGTTGTTGTCGAGCACACTGGCGCTGCGACGTGGCCCGGATCGATCGCGTCGCTCAAAAACAATGGACGGCTGGTGACGTGTGGCGCGACGAGCGGCTTCGATGCGCGGACGGATCTGCGGCAAGTGTTCTACAGGCATTTAACGCTGCTCGGATCCTTCATGGGATCGAAAGCTGAGCTGCTCGAGGCGATGAAGTTTGTCGCACAGGGAAAGATTCGTGGTGTTGTCGATCGAGTATTGCCACTCAGCGAGGCTCGCCAGGCGCACGAGTTGATTGAGGATCGGGCTCAGTTTGGAAAAGTGATTTTAAGACAGGATTGACAAGATTTTTCAGGATGAACAAGACCGATCTCTTGTAAATCCTGAAAATCTTGTCAATCCTGTCTAACGGTTTGAATAATCCTCCGCGTTGTACCGCTTTTTTAGCGCTTCTAGATTCCCTTCTTCAAGATTGAAGTTCGTTCCGCCGATCACTTTCTTACCTCCGTCGGTAGTAACCCAATCGACAACCTGTGGCGCATTGGTGCGGAGGAAGGCGCTGTCAGTCGACTCCAGCGGCTTACCGTCTTTACGTGAGAAGACCCAAATGTAAGTGTATTGCCCGTTGCGAATGTACTGGAGATCCTGTTCGAAAGCGGTGAGCGATGCGGTTGGAGAAGCAGCGGGCGGCGGAGGCGTTTGATTGTTATTTGGAGCGCTCGTCGAATTACCACCGCCGCAGCCCGTCGCGAGCAGGGCCAAACCCAAAAACAATATAAGACCTCGGTTCATCTCAAGGTTCTCCCAACGGATTCTCTTCTTCAATCTTCTGATCCCTAATGTACATTATCGTGCAGTCTGCGTCCTCGTAAACGATATCAAACCAGCCACTCGATCGCGCATGCTCGAAAAAATCATGATGCGTGTTGTCTGAAAACACGTAGCGCGCTCCAAAGCGATCGCGAATCAACGGCCCCGGATCCTCTTCGTGTCCGAGTGTGATGCTTTCGTAAAGACGCGAAAGCTCAGAATTCTTGTCGTAGAGATAACTCGGATCGAGTCCGGAGACGTAATAATGCGTCGGATCGAAGTAGAAGAGACGTGGAAAGTCGTCCCAGTCCGTGTTGAAAATCAACTGTCCCGGCGGCACATGCGTGCGCATCCATTCAGCGCCCGCGCGGTAGAAATCGTGAGGCTCGCTTTGGTTAATTTCCTGTTTCGTGGCGTACACGTTGAATAAACAAAAAACACTCAACACGACCGCCACGGTGGTGACGGCAACCACTCGAATCACATCGCGCCAGGTACTCGCTTCCTCATTTTCAGGCGGTGGCACTTCACGATCGAGAAACGGCTTTAGCTCTTCCTGAACGTCATCTGGCAATCGCGTGAGATACGGGCGATAACCTGCCAGCCACGGTCGCAGTGAAAAACCCGCGAACAACACTGCAAACGGTGGCCAATATTCGGCAATCCGTTTCCAGCGCGCTGTCATGATCATCAGCGCGGTGGAAAGCAGCAGAAAGAAAATCGGATACTGACCGCGCCTTCGTTCCGTCGGCTCAAAGAAGAGATAACCGACGACCATTGCGATACACGCAACCGCCGAGTTGCCGAGAAACTCCCACGAGTCGTAGGGGTACCACTCAGATCCGACTTTCGTGTCGAAGTCTGACGCCGTGAGCTTGATCTTCATGTGCTCGACGAGCAGTTGCAGATTGTGTGGGAAGTAAGGATTGATGATGAGCCCGAGGACACAGCCGGCGATTACGTAAACCAGCGGGCGCCATTCGAACCGGTGCTCAGTGATGGCAATTGCCGCCGACCAGAAAACCGCCGCCATGATCAGTAGCACAAACAAGTCGTACGTCCACGTAAAGACGAGGGCGAGCGGCAGCAACGGCCAGTATTTTCGTTTGAAAAACAGGTGAATCGCGATAACGAGGTAGATGATCGCAAACGGCGGCGCCTTCGCCATGTTCATCCGAAACAAAAATGGCGCCGAACAGCCAAGCAGCGCAAACATCCAGACGAACGAATAACGAATTTGATAGCGCAGCAGCAGCCAGTAACACGACAGTACTGCCAGGCTGCCGAAGATTATGGCCGAGATTTTGGCCCCGAGGCGTGGATCAGGAGATGTAGCAAACGGGATCTGAAAGATGTGGAACAGCAGGTGATGGTCCACATAGTCTTTCGAGTTGAGCGTTGTGAGCGGAAGCCAGGGAAACTGCGGAAAATGACCGCTCTTGATCGATTCCCAGAGCGTTTGCGTCCATTTGATGTGGTAGTAACCGTCGAAATCGCCGCAGCAGATCGCGGAGGTGGAGAACTGCAGTCTCCAGAAAAAGAAGCCGACGATGAGGACGCTGGATACAAGCTCAGCGATTTGTATGGGAGACCTGGATTTAAACTGGGAGGATGTGCCGGAGGAGTTCCTCATCAATCGCTCAAACTAGTTTTTAACTCACAGTTGATCGATCAGTTCGAGTAATGCTCGCGGATCGATCGGCTTGGTCATGTGAGCGTTGAAGCCGGCGTTGGTCGATCGTTCCTTGTCGTCAAACATCGAATACCCTGTGACGGCCACCATCGGAACGGTCTCGTAACCAGGCATCGTCCTCATTTCCCGGGCCAATTGATAACCATTCATCTCGGGCATGCCGATGTCAGAAATGATCACATCAAACTGGCGCTCGCGAGCGGCCTTCAATGCCGCGGGTGCAGAGGCGGCCGTCACGACGGAATAACCAGCGTGGGTCAACACCACTGCCAGCATCTCTGTTACATCTGCGACGTCGTCGACGACGAGCGCTGTTCTGCGCGCGCGTGGTTCAGTTCCAAGGACCTCGGCATCGGGCGCCAAATCAGAAGAATGATTGGATTGACTTGTTAAAAACTGGGCGAGATTGTGAAGGGAGGGCTGAAGATCTGTACTAACGCACGATGAGTAATAATCTCGCATCGAGACAGCCTTTCCGCAGGTTTTTAATCTGACCGCGTGTTGGTTGGAGAGCAGGTTTAATGTAGCTGAAACGGTCGATGGTGTCTACAAGAAGTCTTGCTTTTTGAACTCACAGAGAAGCAGAAAAACATCGTGGACAGTCTTTAATTATTTTGCTACGTTGAGCCAAACTCAAAATACACATAAGGAGCGAAGTAAATGGCAGCCAAAAAAGGAACCAAGAAGTCCAGAGGCGCGCGCAAAGGCGGCAAGAAAGGTGCCAAGAAAGGTACGAAGAAGAGCGCGTCAAAGAAGTCCCGGAAAGGCGCTAAGAAGTCAACGAAGAAGGCAGCCAAGAAATCGACGAAGAAGGGTGGAGCCGGTAAGGGCACAAAGAAAGCGGCAAAGAAGACCACGAAGAAAGCTGGCAAGAAAGCCACAAAGAAAGGTGGCGCCAAGAAAGGTACAAAGAAAGGTACGAAGAAGAAGCGGGCCATGAAGTCTTCGTCAACAGCTTCACCGGCGGCAGTAGAAGGCTACGAGTCACCGGAAAGCACGGGCGCTGAAGCGTCTGGCATGGAAGAAGGCGCAGGCGGTGAGTCTGAAGCCGCTGCCAGCGAAGGAGACATGCAGTAGTTAGTGCGGCGCTGATGTATCCAGCCGGCAATCTTTTCATTCCTGTAGCGCACGGCCAGTTAGAAGCAATTCTGAAAGAGCCTCGCCAGGGCGCAGCGAAGGGCGTGGCCCTGGTCTTACACCCGCATCCACTCGGTGGCGGCACGATGCACAATAAGGTTGTGTTTCGTGCCGCCGCGGCGTTAAACGACGCGGGCCTCACAGTTCTCCGTATCAACTTTCGCGGCGTAGGGCAGAGCACCGGGCAGCACGACGAAGGGCGTGGTGAGCGTGACGACGTTCGCGCCGGATTGGATTACCTGTCGCAGCAATATCCGGGGTTGCGGATTACGGTGTGTGGTTTTTCGTTTGGCTCCAGAGTCGGGCTGGAAGTCGCTATTCAGGATCCGCGCGTGGCGTTTCTCATCGGGATCGGGACGCCGCTTGAAAAGTATGACTTCAGTTTTCTCGCGCAGTGTCGCAAGCCGCTGCTGCTGGTCCACGGCGAGCACGACGAGTTTGGAGATGTCGAGCGATTGCGTAAGCTCGTGGCTGAGTTGGAGCCAGACGTGCCGGTGAAGTTAGTCGTTATCCCCGGCGCTGGACACTTCTTCGACACTCAACTCGACGAGCTTAAACGCGTAATCACAGACTGGGCAGCAGATTTACACGGATGAAGACGGATCTTTATCCGTGATACTGATGAAGTTTGACGTCGGTGGTTTCTTATCGCGCATCCGGAATTGGATGAGCACGAAGCCAACTGCTACCACGATTGCCGCCGCCACACCGCCAAGCAACAACTTACCGAGATCATCGAAGCTACTCGTCGCCGTGTTTTCCTGAAGCAGTGTTATTAACAGCATCTTCTCACGACCTTTCTGGAGGTCTGTTTCGGACGGGGAGTGGCAGCTTAGACACCGTTGTCTGATTGTTTGTTCCGCTTTAGGATAGCGCCCATGCACGAATACACAGATCCTGCGATACGCATCACTCTTCTGCCGCGCGACACGAACTCACGTGGCACCATTTTCGGTGGCGTTATCCTGAGTTACATCGACACCGCAGGCGCCATCGAAGCGCATCGTCACACGCATATGGAGCGGTTTGTAACGGTGGCGATGAAGGAAGTGATCTTTCACAAGCCGGTATTCGTCGGCGACCTGGTTAGTTTCTACGCGGAGACAGTGCGCGTCGGCACGACCTCAATAACGGTGCGTGTGATCGTGGAAGTTGAGCGACTCGGAAAGGAAGAGCGCGTGCGCGTCACAGAAGCTGAGGTGATTTACGTCGCAGTTGACGAGCACGGTGAGAAGATACAAATCGTGCAGCCATAAACATTTTGTGCTTTTGTGCCTTTTTGTGGCTCAATTTAGTCGTGCCTGCATTTTTCTCAAGGCGATCGCGGCTTCCGTGAAATCAGGCTTCTGCTCGAGCGCCAGACCGTAATGTCTTGCCGCCTCGAGAAACCGGCGCCGCGTTTCATAAACCCGCCCGAGATTGAAATGCGGAAACGCATACGACTCATATCGCGGCGCCAGCAACGCGCGCTTGAACCAGCGCACCGATCCGTAAGGATCGCCCTTCGCAAGCATGTAGCTGCCGATATCGTTGTAAGGATTGCCTAACGTCTCGTCCACACGAATCGCCTCGAGACACTCCTCAATCGCCTCGTCGTAACGGTTCTGAAAACTGTAAACCCAGCCAAGATAGGTGTGCGCCTCAGCGGTCGGATACGTCTCGATCGAGCGTTTGTAGAGCTCAATCGCACGCTCGTAATCGTGTGCGAGCTGCGCTTCGTAAGCCTCGTTAAAGAGCTGGTTGGCTTCGTAGCGTTTCGCTGCTGCTGTGTCGTCGTAGGTGTCCATAATGTTCACCTCAAACGTGGCTCAAGGGCAGTTTGCGCCAGACTTCTGAGCTGCGTCCAGACGTTTGATGCGTCCCTCGACTTTCGGCGCAATCGCCCGCGTTCCGAGCGCTTTCCGCACGGCATCGACGTCGACCGGCGCTCGATCCGGAGGAATGATCACTGTTGCGCCTTTGAACATCGAGTAGCCATCGCCGCCGTCGAGCCCGATGAAGGTCGTTGTCGTCAACGTATATTTTTTCGAGTCGTTGAGTGGCAAACCGTTTACCGTCACATCGACGAGCCGCGCTCCGGGTGCGCGAGTCGCGTCAAAAGAGAATCTCACACCCGAAACCTGCGGGAATCCCCCCGGCTCAGAATCTTCGGCACTGCGACTGACGCCGTGTTCGAGCGCCGCCCGCAACGTCGCGCCCGTGATCTCGATCTTCACCAGTTTGTTCTTGAACGGAAGGATCGACAACAGATCTCGTTGTGTCAACCTTCCCGGTCCGATGATGGCGTCAGCCCGAACAGAGCCGCCGTTCATGAAACCGATATCAGCCGCCGTCGCTTTGCGAAAGGCATCAGCGATGAAGTTGCCGGCATTCGTTTCGCGCGTACGATTTTCTTTGCTGCGTGCGTCGAGCGCAACGCTCGTGCGGCCCACCGGCTTCGCGAGCTCAGTCAAAAGGTTTGCATACTTGCGATAGATTGCCGCGAATTCGGGCGCTTCTTTTGTCGTGCTGTCTACGGGGATCACTTTCCAATCGATACTGTCGAGATCTCCGGAGGGCGTGATATTGAGATCTATGCGCCCGAGCTCACGCGCGTCTGAAGTCATCTTGAAGATCGGCGCCATGCCCGCATGCGATTCGAGCAGCGTGTGCTCATGCCCGCCGGCGATCAGGTTGACGCCCGCGCAGCGAGCGACTTCCTTGTCTTCACGCATCGACAGGTGAGTCAAAGCGACAACCACCTTCACGCCCTGGCCGTGCAGCTCCGAGACAACTTCCTTCGCCGTATCACATGGACTGCGAAATTCGACGTTATCACCCGGACGCGAAGTGATTTTCGTCTCCGGCAGGACGAGACCGAACAGCCCGATCTTCACACCGCCAAACTCGCGCACGACAAAACGTTTTGCGCCGCCGAACGGTTGCCCGGTTCGCTTGTCGATCACATTAGCCGCGATCCAGCCAAACTTCGATTCAGTAACACGCTGCACCAGCACGTCTGGCCCAAAGTCAAACTCGTGATTGCCGTACGTTGCGTAGTCGAGACCGATCGCATTCCACGCCTCGATCATCTGCGCGCCTTTGTAAGTGATCGATTCGACTGATGGCGAGATGGTGTCGCCGGCCATCAGTAATAATGTGTTTGGGTTTTGCTGCTGGATCGATTTCTTGAGCGTCAGGACCCGTCCGAGCCCGCCCGCCTTGCCTTGATCGACAGGCGCAAACTGGTAGACGTCGTTAACCTGCAGGAGCGTGACTTTAACGTTACACTGGCTTTTCTCCTGGCCTGCAGCAGTTAGAAAAGCAGCAACGAACAGGACCAGAGCCAGCGCTCTACGGCGCGCAAACATCAAACGGGGGTTCATGGGCTACCTCGAATCGTGGTTGACTTGAGCGGTGAATTATACTCAGGGTATTCAATGCCGGATAGAGAGACATTCTTCATAACAGGTTTTCCGGGCTTCATCGCGAACCGGCTCCTCGAAAGGCTCGCACGGCAGGACTGTGATTTCATCCTGCTGGTGCAACCGTCACTGCTCGGTCGCGCGCGCGCGGAGATCGAACGGCTTGCGCAACTCAGCGGCAGAGACGTTGCGGAGTTTAAGTTTGTCGAGGGCGACATCAGCGAGCCGCGCCTGGCGTTGAGCGCTGCGGATCTAGATCTGGTCCAACAACAGACGACGCGCGTGTTTCATCTCGCAGCGGTTTACGATCTTGCCGTCCCTGAAGATCTTGCGATGCGTGTAAATGCCGGCGGCACACGCAACGTCGTCGAGTTGGCCCGCACGATGCCAAATCTGCGGCAGTTTCATCATGTTTCGACTTGCTACGTCGCCGGGAAGCGTGAGGGAGTGATTCTCGAGACCGAGCTTCGCCACGACGCTGGTTATCGAAACTATTATGAAGAATCGAAGTACCTCGCGGAGTTGGAAGTCGAATCAGCGAAGAACGAGTTGCCGGTGACGATTCATCGTCCCGCGGTCGTGTGTGGTGATTCGAAAACAGGTGAGACAGGAAAGTACGATGGTGTTTACTACCTGATTCACTATCTCCTGAAGTGGCCCAACGTGCTTTCGACGATCAATATCGGAAACCACAAGGTGAGTTTGAATCTCGTGCCGGTGGACTTCGTAGTCGATGCGATGGCCGCGCTGGCGTTTGACGAACGGGCAATCGGCATGACGCTGCAACTTGCCGATCCAGCGCCGCTCACGACCAACCAGTTATTCAATGCGATCGCGAAATCAATTGACGGCCACCGGTCGAAGATCACGGCGCCGGCCAAGTGGGTGCGTTTCTTCCTGATGCTGCCGCCGTCGCCAAAGATCACGGGCCTGCCGCACCACGCCGTCCCGTATTTCTTCGTCAAACAGCTCTACGACACCACTCAGGCTCAACAACTGCTAGCCCCTCACAACATCCACTGCCCACCCTTCGAAACTTATGTCGATCAGATAGTCGATTTCGCTCGAAACAATCCGCGGCTCTGAGCCGCGTCATCCTCGTTTGACAAATCCGTAGTTTAGAATTAGTCTAAGTCAATTGTGAAGGAAGTTAAGCCAAAACCGAAGCTGACGCCGCAGCGAGAAGCTGTCTTTCAGGTGATCAAGGAACGCGACGACCACCCGACTGCCAGCGACATCTTCGAAGCGGCACGCCATCGTCTGCCCGGTATCAGCTACGCAACTGTTTATAACTCCCTGCGTTACCTGAAAGAAGCCGGGCTGGTTCTCGAGATAAAGTTTGGTGACAGCGCCAGCCGCTACGATCGCGAAATCGATCGTCACGATCATGCGATTTGTAACGATTGTGGAAAGCTGGTCGATTTCGATTTGCCGGACGCCGCAAAGCTTATGAACGCCGCCGCTCGAAAATCACATTTTAAACCGCAGTCGGTTCACCTGACGTTGAGAGGACGTTGCCACGACTGCTGCGCGAATTCAAACGATTAAGCAATTTCAACATTACTTGGAGGATAGAGAGGATAAATGACAGCAGCAACAGCAGTAGCAGCAGAAAAGGCGATGGTGGGCCAGCCGGCGCCGGATTTCGAAATGGCCTCGACGAAGAACATTGAGAAACTAAACGAGCCGGTGAAGCTTTCCGAATATCGCGGCAAGTGGCTCGTGATGGTTTTCTATCCACTCGATTTCACGTTTGTTTGCCCGACGGAGTTGACGACCTTCAGCGATCGTTACCAGGACTTCGTGGACATTGGCGCTGACATCATCGGCATTTCTACTGATTCGGTTTTCTCGCACCGCGCGTGGCTCAACACCGATCGCGACAAGGGCGGAGTCTCCGGTTTGAAATATCCGTTGGCGGCTGATGCGACGAAGAAAGTGGCGAGCGATTACGGCGTTTTGATCGAAGACCGCGGCATCGCACTTCGTGGTTTGTTCGTGATCGATCCGGAAGGCATTCTTCGTTACAAAGTCGTCCACGATTTGAACGTTGGTCGCTCGGCTGAAGAAACGCTCCGCGTGATTCAGGCGTTGCAGACAGGTGGTCTTTGCCAGGCTGAGTGGAAGCCCGGCCAGAAAACGTTGAACTAATTTTGATTTGGATAGGTCCTATATGTCCTATAGGACCTATTTACCACGGGTTTAAAAAGCAATGGCAATGAAGATTGGAACACAGTTGCCCAAACTCGAAGGCGCAACGGAGTGGTTTGGCGGCACGCAGGCTCATGCTGAGGCAGAAACGACCGGACATCCGACTCTCGTTCACTTCTGGTCGGCAAGCTGCGGGATATGCAAAGACAACCTGCCGCGCGTTGGGCAATGGCGAGATGAAAAAAGAGAACAAGGTTTACGTGTGATCGGTATTCACATGCCGCGTTACGAGGCTGACACTGACGTCGAAGCCGTGCGCGAGCTGATCTCGAAGTATGGCATCAGCGAGCCGGTTGCAGTTGATAATGAACACAAATTGAAAGATGCATTTGGGAACGATCAGGGGTTTGTGCCTGCGTATTACCTTTTCGATGCGGAAGGAAAGTTGAAAAGCTTCGCCGCGGGTGAACGCGGTCTTGATATGCTCAAGACAGCTTTAGACAGGATTACATGATTTACAGGATGAACATGATTCATCTTGTAATCCTGTTAATCCTGAAATCCTGTAAACAACTTAGTTAAGATATAAATACTCACAACGGCACTACCAATCGCCAACCCTATCAGTAAAACTATAATTCCACCCACAAAGATCCAGTCACTTAAATCACCGGCGCGCGCTTCTTCCGCCGAAACAGTCGCTCGCTTCCGCAGCAGCACCACATTCTTCTGATTCGACTTCCACCACGCATCCGCGACGTCACCAATAACAGGCAGCGATCCGAGCAGATAATCAATACCGATATTCATCCCCATCCGCAGTATCGTTATCTTCGGCACACCGTGACGCACCGCCGCGGCGAGAATGTAAAACGAAACGAGCGCCGTGCTGGTATCGCCAAACCCCGGAATCAAACCAACCAACGCTTCGAGCCCAAAGCGCCACCCGAGAATCGGCACTCTGAACACATCGTCCATGAGCCATCCCAAACGCTCGACACCTTTATTGATTGTTAACGAATGCGTGTTACTTGCTGCCAAAAGAATTTCCCCACCTTTGCAAGCGCGCCAAACGCGTTCTTATCACCACCCGATTTCGGGGGATTTTGTTTCGTGGGGAGTCCGAGCGTTGCGGCCAACTCCGCGTCCGGCGGCGCGATGTCTTCGTCGCCACGCTTCGCGGTTAGCCAGCGGGTGAATGTACGACCAATCATCCGCCTTTGTTCAACCGGAGCTTCGGCGACAAGCGCGATGCGCAGGTCTTCGAGCTGGGCAATCTCGTAGAGGTTTGCCTGGTAGTAGTTGCGGAGGGCCGCGAAAATCTTCTCCTCACCAAGCGTCTTTTGCAGGTCAACAAACATCAGCGCACCCTTGGCGCTGACGATGGCAGCGTACTGAAACGTGTTGCGATAGTCGCGCGAGGGACGATTGGCGTCCATGTCGTCGCCGCCAAACGTGCGATAAAGACGATAGACACCTTTGACTTGATCGTTCAGTACAGCTTTCGCTCTCTCTTCACCGTAGATGTTTTTGTAGTAGAGCAGCGCCGACCAGCCTGAGAGCGCTTCGTCGAGCAGCGGCTCGCGTGCGGGATCGTTGCCGACCGCCGCGCCCCACCATTGATGCGCGACAAGATGCGCCACGGCCCATTCGAGACTCTCCTCGACCGACGGTCTCTGTTCGCGAATGATCTCGGGCAGGTTGCGAACCGCGGGCGCGTCGAAGTCGACGTAGAACGCGCTCGCGATGACATTAAAGCCGGAGAACTCGGCGCTACCGAGTCCCGCGACGAGCGGAGCTTCCGCGATGCTGACTTGCTTGAACGGCAGTGGTCCAAACAGCGAGGTGAACACTCGTAGCGAGTTAGCTGCGACCGTCAACGCACGTTTGCCGACACGCTCGTGTTCCGCGAGATAGATCGACCGGATGTTGACGCCCTGTACTTCCGTGTGTTCGCTCTTCAGACCGCGTCCGGCGAGAATCGCGAAGTCGCGCAACGCGGAAGCTGTGAAAGTTTGTCCGGTTTTCTCGTTGCGCGGGCCCGCTTCAATACCGGAAGTGAACACCTCAACGTTCTGGTTTGTTGAAACATTGACTTCGTAATCAGCGACTTCGTTAAAGACAAAATCGCCGACCGATGGCTCGAGCTTGCGGCGCCACTCGTCGCCTTCGTGCACTGTCAGCACCGGAAAAATAGAACCGAGCAGCATCACGCCACGGCAGTAGAAGTTGATATCACGGGCGCGACGCATTTCGCGATCGCTGCCTATTGCGGCGCTGACTTGCTTCACGACGTGCGTCGTCAGGCTCGTCTCGTCGCGATCGATTTCGGGCACTGAGCCTTTGAACTTGATAACGACTTCGGTCGTCGCTTCAGGCGCGACCTGTTCGCGCAGGTTGATGCGCAAAGTCGTGCCTTGATCGTCGAGTGAAGAGAAGAGCAGTGTGAAGTCAGATCCGGCACGTACTTCGAGAATGTCGATGCGTGGTTCATCTGTGTCGGGTGTCGCGAGCGGCTGATTGCCCGTGCGCAGGTTTGGATAAAGGTGAAAGTAGATGATTGACGTCGGCTTCTCGCCGCGATTGATCCAGCGAACTCGCTGGGTGCCGGTGTAAGTGAGTCGATCGAAATCGATCTTCAGATCGATCTTGTATGAATGTCTTTCCGCCTGCTGTTGAGGCGTTTGCGCATTCAGCTCAGAAGCCGCGAGGCAGATGCTGATAAAGAGGCAGAGCACGAGAAGGTCGCTGGCCGTAATGGTTTTATTTCTTCTGTACATCTTCGATTGCCAACCAGTTTACTTGCGCACGCGTTCTTGCTGGATCGTGATCGATTGAATCACGTCGCCACGCACGATCCTGTCAACTACATCCATTCCCGTCACCACTCGCCCGAAGACCGTGTAGCCTCCGTCGAGGTGTGGCTGCGGCGAGTGTGTCACAAACCACTGCGACCCGCCTGTATCCTTGCCCGAGAGCGCCATCCCGACTGCCGCGCGGTCGTAAGGCTCTTGATTGATCTCGCAACGTATCTGGTAACCCGGCCCGCCGTTTCCATCGCCTCTCGGATCGCCATCCTGAATCACAAAATTTGGCACGACCCGGTGAATGGTGACGTTTCGAAAATAGTCCCGCTGGGCAAGCTGAACGAAGTTATCTACGGTAAGGGGGGCCGCGTCGGGGAGCAGGTCAATAGTAAACGAACCCTTGCTGGTAGTCACGACGGCGCGCGTCGACTTGCCGATACGAGCGAGAGCGCGTTTGTAATCGGCGTCAGTGTTTCGCGTCTGGACGGTGCCGATTTGCGACGAAAAGTCTCCGGCGCCGTTGGTTTTTAATAGCGCGACCGCCCTACGACGGATCAATTGATCGCCCGATTTCAGTGCTTCTTTAATGAGATCGTTGGCGGCGGTAGTCTTCTGTTTGCCGAGCGTGTCGAGGATTGAGAGCGCGGCGTCGTTCAATGTGTCGTTTGCGGCTTGTGGCCATGCGGCTGCCAGTGCGCGCGTGATCTCTTCTGACGGTGGCAGATCGCCGAGCAGATCGGCAGCAGTGCCGCGGATGATGACGTCGGTCTCTTTCAGTTGCGCGATGAGAACGGGCGCGAGATCCGGCGGCTTGAAAGCAGCGAGCGCGCGCAGCACGTCGGGAATCGCGTATTCGGAATGGACGGCGACGAGTGTGTTGATGGTTAAGCCGGAGTTTCGATAGTCGAGCATTGCGCGCAGAAGCAACTGCGCCATTTTGGCGAGCTCGGCTTTGTTTGGAGTTGAATCAGGCAGTGCGGCAATTTCACCGAGACCCGCGGCGACGCCTGCTGCCGCGCGCCAATTAAGCAAAATCGTCCTCTGCACTTCCTTTCGCGCTTCATCGCCGCTTCCGAACTCCATAACGTAATTCATGGGAGCGATGCGAACAATGGCGAGCTCAACCTCGGGCGCCACATGATTTAGCTGTCCGTTGATTTTACGCAGCCAGTTGATTGCCGTCCGATCTTCCTTTTGGGCCAACAGCCGTCCCAGCGTCGTCGCAATCTCAAGAATCTCATTTTGCTCTGTCAGAGTCTCAGCGCGTTTGAGCAATGGTGCTGCCGCACGAGGATCTTTCAACGAAGCAAGAGCACGAATTGCGCTAACTCTGACACGCGAATCGTTATCACCAGTTGCGCGGGCCAACAACGCATCGAAAGATTGCTTGTCTTCAGTGACGCCGAGTACGCGAGCAGCATTGGCGCGCACGATCGGATCCGCATCAGACGCGACTAATTTTCTTAACTGATCGTTACCATCTTTCAGTCGCAAACGAGCGAGTGCGTTTGCTGCATCGGCACGGACGCGTGCATTTGGGTGCGTCAAAGACCTAGAGATTACGGGACCGCTGTTCGCCGGTCGCGATCGTAAAGCGGCAGTCAGGCCCAACAGAATCGTTGATTGATCCGTGGAGTTTAGAGCTTCGATGATCGCCGCGCCGAGCTCGCGTTGTCGTGGTTCCTGTTCGCGTGGTAGGGCGGCAGCGATCTTGCCGAGTGCTTCGACTGTGCGGGCGCGAACCTCGACCGGCGTAGCCGGAGTTTGCAAAACTGCTATCAGTGCGTTCGCGGCAGTTCCTGATTCGATCTCGCCGAGAGCAAAGGCGGCCATGGCGCGCACGCTCACATCTTTGTCCTTCTCGAGCAGCGGCGTGAGCGCGTTGACAGCGTCTTCGTTGCCGATGCGTCCGGCGGCGAGTGCAGCGCGTTTGCGGATTGCTGGATTGGGACTTGCGAGGAGATTGCGCAGCCCGTCGTCCCAGCGTCGGTCGTCTTCTGCTTTGACGATTTGCAGCAGAGTTGGTGGTGGGACGACCGCGCGTTTCTGGGCGGAGATTGAAGAGGAGACGGCGATGGAGATCAGAAGCGCGTAAATTATTTTGGGCATAGGCGACGAATAATACCTTCTATCCACAGATTACACAGAGTAATTTAAAATCTGTGTAATCTGTGGATAAGAAAAAGGGTGGCCCAGTGAGGACCACCCCAGTAAAGCGTATCTTTAGAATCGCTTCTAGCTCACGACGCTGGTCGCCGCCGGAATGTCGGCCGGCTTTGCTGCGTCTGCCGGAATCGGCTTCATCCGCGATGTGTCGAGCGGCTCTTCCTTCTTCATATTGCTCTTCGCCTTGTCGGCAGCCTGGCTCATTTGCAACATTTTGCAGCTACCTTCGAAGATCGCGCCCTGTTCGATGATCAGCGACGGCGTCTGAATGTTGCCATGTACTTTTGCGGCGCGGCCAAGTTCCAACCGCTGCGTAGCGATGATGTCGCCGTTGATGGTTCCATGGATCACGGCCACGGCGACTTCGATATTCGCGTCAACTTTGCCATTTGCCCCCACGATGAGCGTACCGCTCGATGAGCTGACACGGCCCGAAAGGTGACCGTCAACTCTCATCATGGCCTTGAAATTAGCTTCGCCGGTGACGACCGTTCCACCGCCTACGAAACCACTGAGCGTGCCCTCCTTGATATCTCGGGCCAGCGTTTCGCTCTCCGTCATTGCACGAGAACTGCCGCTGGTTGTCGGCTCAACTGCCGGTTTTGACTCCACGCTCGCCGTTGACTGGTACGAGGGGTACGTCTTGGCAGTGTAATCAGGAACCTCCGGTCTGGAGTTGGAGTTGTCATTCTTTTCCTGATCTTGGGCATTCTTTCCTATCCTGAGCATTTTTACCTCCGTAAATATGGGGGCGCGGAAGTTTGGTCACCGGCCGTCGGAACCTTTATGCAACGAAACAGACGCGCTTGCCTTTTGTTAGTGGATTCCTAGCTTGAATGCTAGACAACGATGAACGCCGCGCAAAAGCGGGCTCCCCATCATAGACAAACTCCGCCTTCCGTGTCTAGCTTTGTAATTAAATTACAATTCCCACGTTTGAAAAACTCCCAGACCACGTGGCATTCTGAGTCGCGGATGATTACGCAAAGTAAAGTTCAAACGAAATTGCTACGGGGAATGGGCGAAGCGATCGCCGATTTCGGCATGATCGAGGACGGCGACCGCGTGATGGTCTGCCTTTCCGGCGGTAAAGACAGTCACACGCTGCTGGATCTATTAATCGACATCCGGCGGCGCGCGCCTGTGTATTTCGACCTGTTGGCGGTGAATCTCGACCAGAAACAGCCCGGATTTCCGGCTGATGTGCTGCCCCAGTATCTCAGCACGCTCGAGGTTCCGTTTCGCATCGTCGAGCGCGACACGTATTCGATAGTCAAACGACTCGTACCCGAAGGAAAAACGTATTGTTCGGTCTGTTCGCGGCTGCGTCGAGGGATTCTTTACAATGTTGCGGTCGAGGAAGGCTGCAACAAGATCGCACTCGGCCATCACGCTGACGACATCATCACGACGCTTCTTTTGAATTTATTTTACGTGGGATCACTAAAAGCGATGCCGCCAAAGCTGCGTTCGAACGACGGGCGCAACACCGTGATTCGCCCGCTCGCTTACTGTTCTGAAAAAGACATCAGCGAGTATGCGGCGGAGCGACAGTTTCCGATCATTCCGTGTGATCTGTGCGGATCGCAGAGCAATTTGAAGCGCGTGCGGATCAAAAACCTGATCTCCGAATTGGAAAAGGAGATCCCGCACGTGCGTGCGTCGATGCTGAATGCGCTTGGTAACACAACTCCGTCGCATCTCCTGGATCATCAGCTTTTCGACTTTAAATCACTCGGCACGACCACCGGCGACATCGAAGCCGAACTCGATCTAGCTCTCGGCCACGTCGAGGAAGGAACACGCACAGAGGAAGGAACAAGTCAGGAAGAGGGGCTTGCCCCCGCTCTTCCAATCCAACCAACAGCGGGGGCAAGCCCCTCTTCCTGACTTGTTCTTTCCTCTGTACTTGTTTTATTCAACTGACTTGTTCTATTTGTGCCTTTTTGTGGCTAATGAAGGAATTAGATTTAACTCAGTTCCCGCCCGGCACGGTCACTGAATACACAACGCTTGTCTGTCTCGCCTGCATCTTCGACATCTTCACAAAACAGATCGGACTCGCGCCTCGTTCTGCGTACACCGAGATCAAACGCTACAGCCCAACTGTCGAAGAGCTAACGTCGCCAAAAGCAGTTCGTCCATTCTTCGACAGCGACGAGAAACATCCGCGCTGCCCCTACTGCAACGCCACGAAACGTTGGCACGCACGACTCGACACACATTGCATCGAAGGCGGCAAGATCACCGACACGCCGCGACGTAAGCTCGTCAAAACACTCGAAAAGAAAAAGGACCAGTTTGCGGTAATCGAGCTCAAGTCGGATCGTCGCCAGGCGTTCTTCGACTGGCTCGACACGTTGCGTATCACGATCGATCTGAACGATCCAGCGTGGTTACTTGAGGCGACGAAGGCTTACCTGGAACGCATCGCGCCGAAAGAGAAGTGGACAGAAAGCTTCGAAGGATTGCATACGGTGCGCCCGTCGTCGCGTTTAGAGGAGGGTTGGGAATGCGACGGATCGAGGTTGTTTCTCGCGCCGCCACTTTATAACGAGAGTTTGCTGGTCCAGTATCTCGTCAGCCGTTCGCACGAGCACGGCGGTCGCACGCTCGAGGGCCGGCTAACGTTGATGGAGTTGATCCGCCGGATGCGCAAAGGCGGCTACCTCGCAACACACAATATCGAGGCGACGGACCAGTTTGAAATATTCGAAAAGCTGCTTGATGAAGTTGCGGGATCCGGCCAGTTGAAACTCTACTACATCGTTGACCGCCGCGAGTTTCTCGAGAAGATAAAGAGCGTGTACGCGAGTTACGCATAAGCCCGCGAAGCGGGTGACAGCATAAAGCCTGGGGCGCAAGCCCCAGGATCACGAAACAAAAAAATATTTGGAGCCCGTGAAACGGGCGACAGCGTGACCATTTCGGGCTGTCGGCCGCTTCGCGGACTCCAATGCTTTTGATTTTCGATCCTGGGGCTTGCGCCCCAGGCTTTATGCTGTCGCCCGCTTCGCGGGCTGTGTCACTTGCTGATCTCGATGCTCGTCGCCAGCACGTCGTTCATCGCGCAGACCGTAACTCGCTTCGGCACTGCCGGCAACTTAAGATCCTTGATGTCGATCGTTGTATTACCCGTCATCCGGGCCGCACCGAGCTTCGCCCAGCCCTTGCCCATGTCGACATAGAGCGGCACGAGCATCACGAAATCATCCGACACGCCCGACTGCGTGACTTTCCCATTCAACGTTCCATCGGACGCCACCTTGTATTCGAGTTTGTAAGCGGGAACCTGCGTGCCGTAAACCCACTGATCGAAGTACCAGTCCATCTTGCCGTTGCCTCTGACGTTCATCTCCTTCGTCATGTGCTTCTCTACGATCGCTTTGAAATCTTCCGTCGACACATCCTGATTGAAGTGGGTCTTGACGAAGTCTTTCATCATCTCCTGGAAGCGCTGGTCGCCACCGTTTTGCTGCGAGTACATCATCATCCGCAACATGTGCAGAATGTAAGCACCTTTCGGATAGATCAGGTACCGCGCGACGCCGCCGGTCTTTCCGTTGTTGAGGCGATACCCTTGCGTTACTGGTCCAACCGTGTAGGGCTTGCGATCTTTCGTCGCCGGCGAAGCTTCGACAATCTGCTTGCGCAAATCTTCCCAGAAATCAATAAACTTGTCGTTGCCACGAATGAACTGCACGTAAAGCGA
>DATFDT010000235.1:0-10817 GCA_035251975.1 Pyrinomonadaceae bacterium
CTGCGTCTCTGCGGTTTAATGGTTTTACGAATAAGTTCACCGCAGAGACGCAGAGGACGCAGAGGTGACGCAGAGACCCGATCCAACAGTGATTACTAACTTGCTGATAAGATATGCGCCCATGAGAAAGGCGTTCCAACGCGGACGACATGTCTTTCCGGTTGTATGCGCTTGCGTGCTGCTGGCGTGCTGCCCTGAGACGTTTGCACTGAATCCGAAACTGGACGCCAGCCAGTACGCTCACACTTCATGGAATATTCGCGACGGCTTTCCCAGGGGCGAGATCACGTCAATCGCTCAAACACCCGACGGTTATCTCTGGGTGGGCACAGAATCCGGGTTGCTTCGTTTCGATGGTGTCAGGAATGTCGCCTTTCGCCCGCCGGCAAATCAAGAGCTTCCTTCCAACTTTATCTTCAGTTTGCTCGTCGCCCGTGATGGAACTCTGTGGATCGGAACTGCAAAAGGTCTTGCAAGCTGGAAAGACGGCAAGCTCACGCAGTATCCGGAGCTCGCCGGGCGATATCTTTTCAAAGTCCTCGAAGATCACGAAGGCACCGTATGGGCCAGCGGTATGGCCGTGCCGGCTGGGAAGCTCTGCGCGATTCGGAATGGCAGCGTGCAATGTTTTGGAGACGACGGCAGTCTCGGCCGCGGAGTTTTCAATTTATACGAGGACAGGAAGGGAAATCTCTGGGCCGGAGTGAAAGATGGACTGTGGCAATGGAAACCTGGACCACCAAAATTCTATCCACTTGCAGGCGAGCCTGACGGCATCCAGTGTTTCGGTGAAGACAATGACGGCACGTTGCTCGTCGGCTGGAACAGCGGAATTCACCGTTTCATTGATGGCAAAGCGGAGCCGTATTCAATTCCCGGAAGAACGGGCGAGATCCGGGGCCGAAGGATGCTGCGTGATCGGGAAGGCAGTCTGTGGATCGGGACTTTCAACGAGGGGCTTGTACACATACATCAGGGAAGGACAGACGTATTTGGACTATCACAGGGCCTCTCAGGTGAAAGTGGCCGCCTCATTTTTGAGGATCGCGAAGGCAATATCTGGGTGGGCACCGGGAATGGCCTCGATCGTTTTCGTGACTTTGCGGCCGCTTCGTTTTCTGTCAATCAGGGTTTGTCGAGTCCGAGGATACATTCAGTTCTTGCGGACAGGGATGGAAGTGTATGGCTGGCCAGTCCTGATAGCTTAAACCGATGGAACAACGGACAGGTCACGACTATCAACGGTAAAACCAATGGCTTCAATCCAAATTCCCTCTTTCAGGATGATGCTGGAAGAATCTGGGTTTCGACTCCGTTTGGATTCGGGTATCTGAAAAATGATCGTTTTGTCTCAGTCAGCGAGATACCTGGAGCCGTGAGTGCAATGGCACAGGACACTGCCGGGCATGTGTGGATCGCTAACGAGCAAGCCGGTCTTTTTCAAATACGCGGCGAGAGTATCGTCCAACAGATCCCCTTGTCCAAACTCGGGCATGACGATCCTGTGACTGCTGTAACCGCGGATCCGCGTGGTGGGTTATGGCTGGGTTTCTTTCTGGGTGGCGTTGCTTATTACAACGACGGCCGGATCCAGGCGTCGTACACAACAACCGGCGGCCTGACCGCGGGTCGTGTGAATCACTTCCAAGCCGATCAGGACGGGACACTCTGGATCGCGACCGAGAGTGGGCTTAGCCGGTTGAAGAATGGACGAATTACCACCTTGACCAGCAGGAACGGATTGCCGTGCGATGGTGTTCATTGGTTAAGAGAAGACGACGCGCGTTCATACTGGCTATTCACGCCTTGCGGTTTATTGCGTGTGGCCCGGAGCGAGTTGCTGGCGTGGGCCGTCGCGATTGACCAAGACATAAACGCGCAGCCGGTGGTCCATGCTACTGTTTTCGATATTTTGGATGGAGTGCGGAGCCTCGCAATGGCATCCCACTTCAGCCCGCAAGTCACAAAATCAACTGATGGCAAATTATGGTTTGTAGTTGTAGAGGGCGGCATCAGCGTGGTCGATCCCAATGATCTTTCTTTCAACACTCTCCCGCCGCCGGTGCAGATCGAACAGTTCATTGCGGATCGCAAGACCTACGAAGTGACACCTGCTGGAAACGTGCGCCTGCCACCGTTGATACGCGATCTGCAAATCGACTACACGGCTCTCAGCCTCGTCGCGCCTGAAAAAATTCTCTTTCGATACAAGCTGGAAGGCCGCGATCACGAGTGGCAGGACGCCGGTAATCGCCGGCAAGTGTTTTATAACGATCTTAATCCCGGCACTTACCGCTTTCGCGTAATGGCTTGTAACAACAGCGGCGTTTGGAACGAGGCCGGCACTTACGTCGATTTCATTATCGCGCCGGCTTACTATCAAACCGCGTGGTTTCGCGTTTCAGTCGTTATCCTGTTTCTGTTGGTGCTCGGTGTTCTTTATCAATTGCGTTTGCGACAAGTGGCGCGTGTAGTGCGCGGGCGGATGGAAGAACGCCTCGAGGAACGAGAGCGTATCGCAAGAGACTTGCACGACACTCTTTTGCAGAGCGTGCAGGGACTGATCCTGAAGTTTCACGCAGTCTTAAAACAGATACCTGCCGATATGCCCGCTTACAACGCCCTCGAGAAGACACTGGACCACGCTGACGATGTACTCGCGGAAGGTAGGGATCGTATTCGAAATTTACGCGTTCATTCGTCGTCGCTGAGTGATTTGCCGGCGGCGTTCCGTGCTGTCGCCGAAGAGACGTCGGCGGGTCGTGATGCAATCTTCAAGACGGTGGTTGAGGGGCACGTCCGTGAGTTACACCCGCTGGTTCTCGAGGAATGCTACTGCATTGGCCGTGAGGCCATCATCAATGCGTTGACCCATTCCGAAGGTCAACACGTCGAAGCGGAAATCACTTATGACCCGCGCCAGTTTCGTCTGCGCGTTCGTGACGATGGCCGCGGCATCGAGCCCAAAATTCTTGAGGCTGGTGGACGTTCGGGTCATTGGGGATTGCAGGGCATGCACGAGCGAGCGCAAAAGATTGGCGGTCAATTGCGATTTTGGAGTCGACCGGAAACTGGGACGGAGGTCGAGTTGATCGTGCGGGGCGCGACTGCTTACCAAGGCAGAAATCATTTAGCCGCGGATTTACGCGGATGAACGCGGATTAAATCTCGATGATGCCGCGTTTCAGGGCGATCGTTACAGCATGAGTGCGATCGTTGGCGCCCAGCTTGGAAAGAATGCTTCTCATGTGGGCTTTGACGGTTTCTTCGGAAATGTTGAGGAGTTGGGCCACCATCTTGTTCGCGTTACCAGCCGCCACTTCGCGGAGTACCTCGATTTCACGTTCAGTCAGCGCATCGTCAGTGTGATGTTGCGCCATTTCGATCGCGATTTCGGAAGGAATTCTTTTCTTGCCGGCATGGACTGTGCGGATTGTGTCGATCAGCTCTTTTCGGACCATGCTCTTTAGCAGATATCCGAACGCTCCGGCTTTGAAGGCGCGAGCTGCCTGGGCATCGCCGGTGTAAGTAGTCAGCACGATGATGCGAGCACCGGGAAACTCTTCGCGAATCTTCACAATCGCGTCGATGCCGTTGCCCTCCGGCATCTGCACATCCATCAGCGTCACGTCAGGGTGGTGAGTGCGGAACTGTTCGACCGCTTCGCGACCATTGCTGGCTTCCGCGACGAGGATCATGTCCTCTTCACTTGCCAGCACGGCGGCGATTCCTTCGCGCAACATCGGATGATCGTCTACCGTTAGAATTCGAATAGCACCAGCGGCGTTCATAGGATTCGCCGTGGAGTGTACTACGATCTATCCACAGATTACACAGAATGTTTATCGAATCTGCGTAATCTGTGGATACCAGCCGTTTCGCAAATTAGTCCTGCTCAAATTCGAAATCCAAGCCAAACTCTTTTGGAAAGTCATTGCCGCCGATGGCCGCGCCCATGACAACTTCGTTTGCTTCACCGATCAGCGTTAGTTCGGGAGCTTCGTAATTATTTTGCATTGGATTGCCTCCTTTCTTGCAAGTATTCATGCTGCTCTAAGAACTTGTTCCACTCGCCCGACTTTCTCGCGATTACGCAGCCACAGCTCGAGCAAAATGATCTGCCGCAACTGAGAATCGTTGCAGTCAAGCCCGAGGCAAAGATGCTCAAGACGTGAGCGAACGCTATCGCGATCTACAAACCCGTACTCAACTGAGTGCAGATTCTTCGACTTAAGCAGCGCGCGCGCCAAAGGTCTTAAGGCCTCTTGCCACGGCGCGTTGAATGAACCCTTCGATCGACGTTCGCGCAACTTGTTCGGCCAGAGATCGGATAATGCAGAGCGCATCAATCGCCGAGGCTCACCCGGCCCGCAGAGAATATTCGCCGGTACCGTCATAAGAAACTCGACGAGCGGTCGATGGCTGAACGGGTGCGTGTAGTCCAGGTGCTGTAATGGTTCGGGTGGTTGCAGCGTGCGGAGTTCGAGCGCCATCGATAGACATCGGAAATGCTTCCGTCGTTCCGGTGCTGCGTTTAGCCAGTCATTTGAGAAGAGGTTTGACGATTCAGAAAGGTCAGCAAATCGAGAGGCAAGAGAAGTCTCAACGCTCCTTGGCGCGTATGAACCATCGCTCGTGACGTATACCGCCGACGGTGTCAATGATGGCGGAAGAGCCGCCTGCGTCGCTCGCCACAGAATCCGGTAAACAGAAAGCCGTAGAAGCTTGCTCCACGCGAGCGCTTCTTTAAGGGAGCGGCCGATGCGTAAGCGACGAACAGAGGCGGCGACTTGCAGGCTGTCATCATACCAGTTGCTCATCAACAGGTCGCCATTCTGTCCGGTCAGAATCGTTCTGGCGCCGTGTTGTCGCGCGGTAGCTGCGACAGACATTAGCAGCGCCTGAAACGCTTCGGGCGTTGCACTACTTACTTGCGCTTCGGCGAGAAGAGGAACGTCATGCGTCGAGATGCGCGCTCCTTCGATACCGCAGTGTGATTCGACTTCACGAATAAACGATTCGTCGAGCGAGTTCTGCCAGGTGAAGCTCACCGTCTCGAGGCGTGGAGCGTTGACCACACCACTCCGGATCAGATGCTGGGCCATGCAGACCACTGACGACGAATCCAGACCGCCACTGAGCTCGGCTAGTACGGGTGATTCACTCTGTAACCGCACAGCCACGGCTTCGCGAAAGAGTGCCCGAAGTTCTTCTTCATAACGGTGTTGATTTTGATAATGGATCGTGTCGCCGGTTGGCATGGACCAGAATCGCCGGATGGTCGTCCCTTTTGACGAAACGCAAACTGCATGACCCGGAGGAACAGAGTAGATGTCTTTGTACGGCGTCCGGTTCGCGCAACCGCCAAGCGTCAGGAATCCAGCAATGAATTGCTCGTCGAGATCCGTGATTCCGGTTTCTTCCACGAGTGACTGCAAACGGTTGGACCACCGAACGCGTCCGTCTTGCACGTGATAGTAAAGAGGACGCACGCCGGCGAAGTCGCTGGCGAGGACGGTGCTCTCGTGGTCGCGGAGGACGAGACTCCAGTCGCCGATCAGTTGAACCAGCCCTTCAGTGCCCCAACGATCATAGGTGGCGCGCGCGATCGCTGCATTACTGGATTCACGCGGCAACGATAGTCGCAGCAGCAAGTCGGATCGGTTATCCAGACGGCCATCCCAGTGCAGGACTTGTGTGTTTGCAGGCATCTTCATCTCCTTTAAGCCACATGCAGCGGCATGAGCCGTTTTTGGTATGCGGCTGAGCCGTACACAACGCGCCCGTCTACTTCCACCCATGCGTGCGAGAAGAACGGCGCCGGACGATAACCAATTACCAGACGTGCGTGAATGCCGTGTCTTCTGAGTAACCGGACTGTACAAACTGCTCGTTGCAGGCACAGGACCGGCTTCCAGTAGAAGCACGTCGCGAGCAGGACGGCGTCGCAGATCGTCTTTTCAAATTCCGCGCTGGCTGTCCTGGCTGTAACGGATTGCTGCTTCAACTGCGACAGAATGCGTCCCGATCCCAGTAATGACAGGACCACTTCGTAACGGGCGATCTCGTAGAGTGCTCGGAACACAAGCCTGACTTTTTTCATCACGCAACCTCACTTTTGATTAGTGCCTGCTGCTCGAGTGCCGCCAGGAAATTAAGTGTGTGCTCGCGTGCGGTAGTGCTTGCGATCTGATATGCGCTGCTGATTTCCTTAGCGATAGTCTCTAAGGGAAGTTGTCGCTCGATTCCGCGCCAGATGCGGGCGCCGGTCTCATTCGAAGTGAATAAGCGACCACTACCTGCGTGTAAGATCACCACTCCGTCGTCGTGAAACGAACTCACGGCTTCCGGGCTCACTGTAAAGCTGATGTCTGTAATTTGGTTTGTCATCATGTTGTGAGGATAGGCCCACCGGAAAATTAGAAACACACTTATTACGGTAGAAAATAAGCCGCGCTTTTCCGTGGTTGCGAGATACTACGAAAGTGTTAGCCACAGATTACACGGATTTCATACACGGATCATTCTCAAAATCCGTGTATGAAATCCGTGTAATCCGTGGCTAAGTTCGGAAGGCGACGCGACCGGGAACGATCAGAGTAATGACGGTGCCGGAGTTTGGAGAGCTGTCCAGAGTGAACTTAGCGCCGATACGTTCAGCGCGTTCTCTCATACCGCGCAATCCGAAATGACCTTCCTTGCCTTGTTCTACGACTGCGGAGTCGATGCCTACTCCATCGTCACTGACACGCAACGTGAGATCGTGCGCGTATTCGAGTTCTACCTCCACCTTGCCCGCGCGTGAATGCATACAGGCATTTCGAATCGCTTCATAACCAATCCGGTAGATCTCATCACGAACAACCGGATGTATCTCTCTCGAGTCTCCGTTCACCGTAAAAGAATTATCGCTACCACCACATTCATCGGTCGCCCGGCGAAACGCTTCCGCCAGATTATTCTTTTCCGTAGTTGAGGAGCGCAGAGAGTTGAGCGCGGCGCGTCCTTCTTCAGTCGCCTGGGCCAGCCACGTCGACAACTGTTCCATGGCCCGCACCATACGCGTGTGATCCCCCGTGTTCTTCAACGCATGATCAGCAACCATCTTGCTGCCCTGGACCGTCTGCAGCAGCGTGTCGTGCAGCTCGCGTGCAACGCGCGTGCGCTCAGCCAGTCGCTCATCAAAACGCACGCTCAGCATCCGAGAGATTTGCGCCACCCGCAGACGATAGATCAGGACCATCAGCAGAACTCCGAGCACCACCATCAACGCAATAAACCAGCGTGTTTGATAGAAGTAAGGTTGCTGTGTAACGAGGAAAACTGCGCCCTGACGATCCCAGATCCCATTTCGATTGCAAGCCCGAATGCGCAATGCATGTGTCCCGACCGGAATGTTGCTGAAGATCGCAACCGGATTGGCCGGCGCGTCGAGCCACTCCGAGTCGACACCATCCAACCGATATTGCATACGAATCTTTTCGGGCGCCGAGACTTCGACGGCCGCGAAATGAATCTCAACGTGATTGCTTCCAGGTGGCAGTACTACTTCGCCCACCGCGCGCTCGGTGTTCCTGCCGATAGTAATGTCGGTCAGGTAGATCGAAGGCTTAGTATTCGTGACGCGCAAACGATTTAGATCGAACACGGCCAATCCTTTGGGAGTGGCTGCGTAGAGTTTGCCGTCACGAGTCAAAGCGAGACTGCGACTCCAACTCGTCGCTTCGGCAGTAGTTAAGCCGTCGGCGATCGAAAACGCTTCGTAGTCGAGCGGTTCATCGCGTGGCCGCGCGTGGGTGAAGTTGCCCGGTTGCACCCGAGCGAAAGGAGTGCCGCCGAACCATAGCTCTCCCTGTTCGGTTTCGAGCACGTCATAAGCCGATAACTTATTGATCGTATCAACGCGATCTTTGTAGAGGCGCCGCGTAACTGATTCAGAACCCACCTGCTCATTAATAAAGAAGCCGCCTTCTCGATCCTCTCCAAAAGGAATGACCACGAGGTTCGGTGTAGACGGGAAATTCTCAAAACGATCGCCATTCAGCCGGTTAAGTCCGAGTCGAGTGCCGGCCCAAATCGTTCCCGCGCGATCTTCGAATATTGTGGCGGTCTCATTTGCTGAGAGTCCGTCAGCAGTCGTGAAGTTGCGAAGTTGTCCATTCCTCAGACGGCTCACGCCGCCGGGAGTGCTGAACCAGACAGAGCCGTCGCGCGCCGCGTAGACATGACCGACTCGATCGTCTACCAACCCCTGGCTCTTTGAGTATTGAGTAAAGACGCCGTTGTGATAACGAAAAGCTCCGCCGCCGAAGGTTGCGATCCATAGATCGTGATTCAAATCCTCTGCGATGGACCACACACAACTATTTAGCAGACCATCCTTTTCGCTGTAGGTTTGAAAACTCTTTCCATCAAAACGCGTGATGCCACCGCAATTCGCCCCGGTCCAAACGGATCCGTCATGTGCGGCAATCACGGTCATGATTAGATCGTTAGGCAGGCCGTCAGCCTTCGTGAACATGCGAACCGCGCGGTCTTTGAATCTATATAATCCGTCTCCATTTGTACCGATCCACAAGTTACCGTCGAGATCGCTGTAAAAAGATCGGGCTTGCATTTCCTTATCCACTAATTCAAGCCCGGCGGAGGTGGCGCGAAACAGGCCCACTTCTTTGGCGATCCATACCGTGCCGTGCGCATCCTCGTGAGCGCGAAGTGCCTTCGCGTCGTAGGGGGATAGTTTCTCGATTCCCTGGTTTGTCTGACGGACAACTCCTTTACCGGTGCAGTACCAGATGTTGCCGCGACGATCTTTTAGAACATCGAAGATTTCCGTGTTCTTCACTTCCAGTTGAGCTGCCAGTTCCGGGTGAGGCACAACTTCAGACCCTGCTAATTCCATGAATCCGTCGCCGTTGAATACCAATAGATGTCCATCCGGTGCTTCTTCAATTCGATCTGTCGATACCCTTGGTCCAACCGCGACAAACTTGTCCTGTTCGTAGCGAAACAAGCCTTCAGCAGTTCCTATCCACAGCACGCCATTGCTACTGAAGCGAAGAGCTAGAACATGGCTTGCCTTGCCAGGGCCAGGCTGGTACTCGGTTAATCCACTAAATGTGAACTGATGGAGACTAGACGAAGGTATGCGTACCAAGCCGTAATCTGTACCGACCCAGAGATTTCCGTCAGGAGCTACAGCCAGCACTGCCGCGCGTGGGTTTTTGAAACTACCGAAAGATTTTCCGTCGAACCGGGTCAGGAAACTACCATTGGTGATCAGCCAGAGAAATCCATCCTTAGTTTGCTGGATCTGGCCTACTACGGGTCCGGGCAGACCTTCATCGGTAGTGAAATGAGTGCGAAGGAAACTGCTTACTGGTTGGTTCGGATCGAGTGCGCGGGCAGGAAGAACTGAGAGCAGAAGCCAAAGGGAAGCGAGCAGCAGGAATTTCGTTTTATCGTTCACGACGCGCTCGATCAAAGTTGCAGCAGCCCGCGACGGACCGCAATCGTGACTGCATGTGTGCGATCGTTTGCGCCAAGCTTTTCGCAGATGTTCTTGAGATGAAAGACGACAGTGTTTTCAGAGATTGAAAGTTGATCGGCGATTTGTTTGTTCTTGTAGCCGTCGCGGACAAGTTGCAGCACCTCGAGCTCGCGCGGTGTCAGGTCTTCTTCGCCTAAATGCTCTGCAATAAGTGCGGCCACCGCTGGTGGAACGTTTCGTTTGCCCGCATGAACGGAGCGAATCACGGCCAGCAAATCATCCTGTGGCATGCTTTTCAGAACGTAGCCCGCCGCTCCCGAACGCAGTGCACGCTGAATCTCGCCGTCGCTGTCTGAAGACGACAGCATGATGATTCGTGCGTCCGGAAACTCACCGCGAATCGCTATTAAGGTATCGGTGCCATTGGTGCCGGGAAGGCGGAGATCCATGAGAGTGATGTCTGGCCGGTGGCGACGAAACTCCGCTATTGCCTCGACTCCGTTACTCGCCTGGCCCACCAGGACCATGTCCGGTTCTGTCTCGATAATCGTGGCCAGCCCCTGCCGAAAGACCGGATGATCTTCGACACTAAGAATGCGGATCTGTTTGCTGGGCGCCACGGTGTCTCTGGGTTTTGGGCCGCAGTCTAACCGATGCGTGTCTAGTTAGCCAGTGTGATGTTTTCTAATTACTCACCAGTCTAGTGTGAAAGAGGTTGGAGCCGGTCATTAACCAACGGCCCTGGAGATGAATAATTTATTGATTGAAGGAGAACCGCAATGAAACGCTTTACGAAAATACACGCTCTGATGCTTATGATCTTCATGTTCGCGGGAACAACGATCCCCGTGTCAGCCGTCGAACGCCCCTTCGCTCTTAGCGGGACCGGCGTCGCGACTCTTATCACTGATGAATCGGGTGCTCCGATTGGCGCTATCCCCACCGGTTCCGGTACGGCGACCCATCTTGGTCAATGGACCGTCTCCGGGAACGTCAAATACACTCGAGACGAGAACGGTATGTTTCACTCCAGCGGCGAAGCATCGCTCATCGCTTCCAACGGCGACAGGCTTAACTTTCAGATTGAGGGAATCCTGGATACGACAGCGTTTGTCGATCAGGGGGTCTTCCGCTTCGTGGGAGGCACTGGCCGGTTCGAGAACGCGACCGGCGAGGCCAACTTCGTAGTAAACATCAACCCGGTAACCGGCGGGGCTTTGCACAAAAAGTCGTTGTTCTGGGATTTCTCTGTGCAACCTCAGTGTCCTCTGTGTCTCTGTGGTGTGGTTTTACTCGGAATTCATCAACCACAGAGACACAGAGGACA
>DATFDT010000236.1:0-17136 GCA_035251975.1 Pyrinomonadaceae bacterium
GTTAAACTTGATCCGGAAACCACCACAGAGACACAGAGAACGCAGAGGTTGCACAGAGAATCTCAAAAGGTATGAAAGTTTTAACTCCCACCGTTCTCGTTCTGCTCCTCTGTTTTACTGCCGCCGCGCAGGCGTCCGATCCCGGCAACGAGAATTCGCTCGAAGAGGTGCGCGACAAGCACAACGTGCTGCTCGTCGTCTATAAGTCTCGTATCATTGACGCCGGCGATCGCGAACGAGCCATCATCGAAGACGTTCTGAAAGCTGATCCACAACCGAAGGGGCGTTATCGTTGGATCTACACACAACTCGCCAAAAAACTCAATAAATACATTAATAAATACAAAAGCATCAGGGCCGCACGAGAGTTGTCAGAAGCCGATTACGTGATCTTCTTCAATGTGGTTGAGGTTCGCCGGATCCTCAACACTCCTTATCCCTACGGAGAGCTGTTTGTAATCGTGAAAGGCTTGCCGGAAATGCTGAAACCGCCGCGCGTCGTCTGGCGTGCGAGGAAAGTGCTCTTCGCCGAAGATGCGATCGGCGATTTAATCAAAGACCTCAAAGCCGTCCGCGGCGAAGGTTAGGTCGAAAACTTTGCAACCTCGACTGGGCATTAACGTGTAAGCTGCGTGCAACTTTTTGGTTGCAACGTTCACTAACGTGGATAATCCGTGATCCGCGGATTTAAGTTTTACTAACCTCGTGCTCGTAAGGAATACCCAATGCTCCTCAGAATTGTGTGTATTGCCTCGCTCTTCCTGACCCAGCAAAACACCGGCGCGCTCAAAGGCACCGTTACCGATCAGCTCGGCAGTCTCGTAATCGGCGCGAAAGTGACGGTGCGAAATTCCCGTGGCGTCGTCACCACTGCCACCACAAACTCATCCGGTGTTTATGAATTCCGAAGACTCGAACCCGGAACTTACGAGCTCAAAGTAGTCTCACCGGGATTCAGTACGTACGAAGAGAAAGAGATCGAGATTCAGGCACGCGAGCTCAAGACAGTCAACGCGCAACTCGAAGTCGCCCTCGAGGATCAACAGGTCACCGTCGACGATCGAAACATCAGCACAGATTCTGACAACAACCAGAACGCCCTCGTACTACGCGGTCGAGATCTCGAAGCACTCCCGAACGATCCACAGGCACTGGCCGCAGCGTTGCAGGCGATGGCTGGACCAACCGATCCGGAGGCAGGCGGAAACGCGCAAGTCAAAGTCGACGGTTTCTCAAACGGGCAGATTCCTCCGAAGGAAGCGATCCGCGAAGTTCGCATCAACAACAATCCGTTCTCGGCGGAGAATGAGTTTCCCGGCTGGAACGGCATCGAGATCTACACACAACCCGGCGCCGATAAGTGGCACGGCGCTTTCGCATTCGACTTCAACGACGAGAGTCTGAATTCGCGCAACCCGTTCACCACGACGCGCGCGCCTTATCAACAACGCGGCTACAGCGTGAATCTCAGTGGTCCAATCGTGAAGAAGCGCGCGTCGTTTTCAGTCTACTTCAGTCGCTATCTCAGCGACGCGAATTCAATTGTGAACGCGACGGTGCTGGATCCGGTAACGTTGACGCCCGTGAGGGTCAATGAGTCGTTTGTCACTCCCGATGTTAATCACTACGGCAACGCGCGTTTCGATCTCAAAATCAACAAGGCCCACACGCTCGTGGGCCGGTTTAGCTACAACGAATCGAAACAGGATTTGCAGGGCGTCGGCGGGTACAATTTGCCTACGCGTGCCTTTCGCGGCAAGCGCAACAGCTTCGTCATTCAGTTTACCGAGACCGCGCTCCTAAACGAAAAGACGGTCAACGAGACGCGCTTCCAGATCATCAGGAGCCGTAATTACCAGACGAGCGTTCTCGACGCCTTCTCTCTCAACGTGCTTGACTCGTTCAGCGGTGGCGGCTCGCAAGTCGGCAATTCAACTGACGCGCGCGATCGTTACGAGTTGCAGAACTTCACTTCATGGACGTCAGGCAATCACTTTTTGAAAGTCGGCGCACGGCTGAGACACGCGAAGATCGATAGCATCTCGCCTCAAAATTTTGGTGGTGCTTACACGTTTGCGGGTGGGCTTGGTCCACGGCTGGATGAGAACGATCACGTGGTTAATGGTCCCAACGGTTTACCGGAGATCATCGAGCTCAGCAGTCTGGAGCGTTATCGGCGAACGCTTTTGTTTTCGCGCGCGGGTTTGACGGCGGGCGCGATTCGTGCGCTGGGTGGGGGCGCGACGCAGTTCACGATTGCAGGCGGCAATCCCGAGGCGAATTTGAAACAGACTGACGCGGCGGTCTATTTCCAGGACGAATGGAAAGTGCGACCCAACTTCACGCTCTCGCCGGGGTTCCGTTACGAGAACCAGAATAATATCGACAGTAATTACAACTTCGCGCCACGTATCGGCTTTGCGTGGTCGCCGGTCTTTGGACGCAAGAAAGTTGCACCAGCTCCTGCTGCCGCTGCTGCTGCAAAACCAACGGCTACGCCGGCAACGGGAACGACTACTGCGGCGGCGCCTGCGCCGGCTGCGGCTCCGGCTGGTCCACCGAAGACTGTGTTCCGTGGCGGCTTTGGCATCTTCTACAGCCGCGTGGGCGAAGACGTAACTCTGAATTCGATTCGCTACAACGGCACGAATCAACAGCAGTTTCTCGTAACGAGTCCGGCTGTGTTGGATTTGTTTCCGCTCGTGCCGCCGATCGAAGTGCTTGATGCGTTTGCACAACCACAGAGTCGCAACGTCAAGAATGAGGACCTCGAAACTTCGCGCTCCCTGCGCTTCATGTTCACCGTCGAGCGTTCACTCCCAGCGAACGTCAAACTCTCACTCACTTATTCCTACGCGCGCACAACCCGCACGTCGCGCTTCGTCAATATCAACGCGCCACTGGGCGGCACGTTCATTCCCGGCGTACCGACGAGTGGGGTGCGACCGCTCGGCGCTGATGCTGGTAACGTGTTCGAGTATCAATCGACTGGTCGCTCTGTCGGAAATTTTCTCAACGTCAATATAAACGGGACGTTGAAGAAGGTTCAGTTTTGGGGAGGTTACAACCTCGGCAAATCGCGGAGCACGGACAGCGGTCAGAGCGGCGCGCCGTTCGACGCTTACGATTTCAGTGATGAGTTCGCGCGCGGTAATTTCAGCACTGTGAGTTTCGTTTATGCTGGTCAAAGTTATACGGCGCCGGGCGGGATCGGTATCAACACGTTTCTCATCGGTAACTCGGGTCAACCGTTCAACATCACCACCGGCCGCGACACAAACGGTGATACGCGCTTCAGTGAGCGACCCGCGTTTGCGACTGATCTGAATGAGCCGGGAGTTGTGATTACGCCGCTCGGCGCTTTCGATCCGACACCTTCACCGGGGCAGACGATCATCCCGCGCAACTTTGGACGTGGGCCCGGTTATCTATCGGTCAACATGAGCATCGGGAAGGCGTTCAAGTTTGGTAAAGCGATCGAGCCGAAGTCGCCGCCGCCGGGTGGGCCAAGCACCACGCCTGCGACTGGTGGCGATCAGAAACCACCGGCGAAGCCGGCAGTCCAGCGACCGTATTCACTCAGCCTATCGATGAATGCAACCAACGTCTTCAACCGGACGAACAAGAGTGTGCCGGTGGGAAACATGTCGTCGCCGTTTTTCCTCCAATCGCCGTCGAGCTCAAACACGTTCTTCTTCGGACCCGGTGGCGGTTCGGCGGGTAATCGCGTTGTTAGCCTGCGCGTGAGGCTGAGCTTTTAAATCCGGTCCACAAAAGGCACAAAAGCACAAAATGAATTATTCTGAATGCTGAGAATTCTTTTTGTGATTTTGTGCCTTTTTGTGTACTAAATGATATCGAAGAAGCTGATTCTGGGAATTATTGTTCTCGTTCTACTGCTCTCGCAGATCCCTTTTGCGTATCGCAGGTTTAAGCTTCGTCGTCTCAACGCTACGATCCAACAGCTCAACTCACAACGCACTCAGCAACAGACCAGCGGTTTCACTGAATACAAAGGCGTGGTCCATGTGCACTCGTTTCTTGGTGGGCACAGTTCGGGCACGTTCACAGAGATCATTTCTGCGGCGCAGGCAAATCAGTTGCAGTTCGTGATCATGACCGAGCATACGGAGAGAGATTTCGATACCGCGGCGATGACGTTGCAGGGCATGCACGGGGGCGTGCTCTTCATCAATGGCAATGAAGTCAGCGCTGAGAATGGTGATCGATCGCTTGTGTTGCCCGGCAATGTTTCGATTGCTGCTTATCCTGAAGAATTCAAAAACTGGGGCGCGGCAAATATTAACGGTGTCGAGGTCTACAACGTCTTCACCAACGCGCGTCGCATCAACCCGGTCGTGGCGTTTTTCGATGTGCTGTGGTCGCAGCGGAGTTATCCGGATTTGATCTTCGCGTTGTACTTGCAACGACCGGGTGAGAGTCTCAAAAAATGGGACCAGGCTTTAGCCCAAACACGTTTGACCGCGACCGCCGGCAACGATGCGCACGCGAACATCGGTGTGAGTCTCAAAGACAGTGCGGGCAAGACACTGCTCGGTATTCAACTCGATCCGTACGCGACGAGTTTCCGGCTGGTGCGATTACACGTTTTGATCGAGCAGGGCAAAACGCTTGATGCGACGAGTTTGATGGAGGCCGTGCGCGCGGGACATTGCTTTATCGGGTTTGATGTTCTCAGTGATACGTCTGGGTTCGTATTCGAAGCAGAGAATGGGAAGATTCAGGGCGATGAGATATCGCTGAAACCGGAGACGCGTCTGCGAGTGCGAAGCCCTGTTCCGGCTCGGATCGTGATTCTTAAAAATGGTGTGACTTGGATTGACGAGGACGGGATTGCGAGCAAAGAGGTCGCGATTACGGAGCCTGGCGTTTACCGCGCCGAGGTCTACCTGCCACAACTCGGGAACCTGCCGTGGATACTCTCGAATCCGGTTTATGTCAGGTAAGACTTAACCACGGATTACACAGATTTTAAAACGGTTTCGCCCCACGGGGTGCCCTGCTAGCTGCCCTGTGGGGCGACGAACCTCGTCGGAAAGCTCCGACTTCACTTGTTTTCGGAAGCGGTGCGTACGTTCACCGGAGTACTGTTGGAGGTCTAGTAGTTGACCTCACTCTCCTCTCAAGCCCCAAGTGTTAGGAGCTGAGGAGTACAGCCTTCCACACACTGTTTTTTCAAGTCCAGTCAGTCTAAATGTGCGCTTCCGAACTGTCAAGATTCAGCTTGACCGAACGTGAACCATACAAGGCAGCAACTTGCTAAAATGCCCTCAAACAATGGAACTCAAAATACCAACGCCCAGAAATTTTAGCTACCGCCGCACCGTCGCCAGTCACGGCTGGTACCAACTGCCGCCATTTGCTCTCGACACCGCAAAGTGGGAGCTCTCCCGCGTGATCGACGTGGGTCAGAAGCTGCCAGTCACGATCTTCCTGACCTTTATAGGTGGGCGGAAAACGCACGTTCGCGTTAGCACGTCGCGGCCACTCACGAAATCCGAATCAGCCATCGTCCTGCGCGATGCCCGTCACATCCTCCGTCTCGACGACGACCTTGCCCCGTTTTACCTCAGCACCAGTAACGATCCGGAGTTTTCCTGGATCGGCGAACAGGGCGCGGGGCGGCTGCTGCGCTCGCCCACCGTCTACGAAGATCTCGTTAAGATGATCTGCACCACAAACTGCTCGTGGGCACTCACGTTGAAGATGGTGAACGGCCTCGTCAATAACCTCGGGCGCGAGAGCAATGATGGCAGAAAATCATTTCCGAACGCCGAGGCGATGGCAGCGATGCCTTTGAAATTTTTCGTCGATGAAGTACGTGCCGGCTATCGTGCTCCATATTTGAAGGAGCTGGCGGACCGTGTTGCGTCAGGCGAGTTGAACGTCGAAGAGTGGCTCTCGAGTGAACTTCCAACGCGCGATCTGTTGAAACAAATGAAAGGCGTGAAAGGCGTCGGCGACTATGCGGCGGAGAACCTTTTGAAGCTGCTGGGGCGTTACGATGGGCTGGCTTTGGACTCGTGGACGCGGGCGCGATTTTTTGAGCTTCGAAACAAAGGCAGGAAAGCAAACGACAAGAAGATCGCGCGCTACTACGCGAGATTCAACGAGTGGCGCGGCCTCGCGCTCTGGTGCGACGTCACTAGAGATTGGTTATAGGTCCTATAAGTCCTATAGGACCTATAACCAGTTTTTGAACTACTTATTGAAGATGAGCGTCGAATCCTGCGCGCCGCGCGGTGATTCAGAGTGACGAACAACCGTCAACGATTTGCCGTCGGCTGAAAGCGTGAGCTTGTCAGTCGAAGTGGTCGTGATTTCGTTACCTTCCTGGTTCTGGAACGTCACCTTCGACACGAGCTCCAGCGTCTTGCCGTCGCTCGAGAGTGTGGCCTTACGGGCAAACTTTCCACGTCCCATCTCGCCCGTCGTCTCACTGCCGTCGAGGTTAAAGGTTCGGGGACCGCCGCCCATCATTCCACCCATGCCACGACCACCACCCTGGCCGCCTCCCGGAGCACCACCTGCAGGAGGCCCACCCGCCGCCGGAGCGCCACCCGGAGGAGGACCGCCCGGACCACCACCACCAGTTACCTTTTCATCGATAGTGATCTCTTTCTCGGTCTGAGTAACGTTCCAGGTAACGCTCTCGGCGTTTTGCCATCGTGGATTGAGACCCTGGCTCTTGCTCTTATCGAGCGTCCAGGTTCCGGCGAAGTTTGGCGCAGCAGCATGCGCAGCCAGAGCAAACACTAGCGCGCTCGTCAGGCCCAAAGCAAAAAGCAACTTTCTCATTCAAGATCTCCTTCAGATATTTGTTATTTCGTACAAAGGATGGCTGAGTCTACCAAAACACCTGACGCAAAACTGTAAGGGAATGCAAAGATTTGTAAAGAGAAGGTAAAGAGGGAACCTTTCGCGCTGGGGCTGCGTAAGAAGCCGAGTGGTTGCACGAGACTCGATGCGACGCGACCCGAAAATTTGAAGTGTTAATGATAATTGTGAGGCAGCGTTAATTGAGTAGAAGTTTTTGTCATAAGGTAACTGCGAGTGGTGTTTAGTCGCAGAGAGAGCAATCAACAATACAGAATCTACCCAGAAAGCAAGGAGAGCAGTGATGAAGTCAATAGTAAGTAAAGTGGCGGCGGTTGTTATGGTGGGCGCACTCACAAGCGTGGTTGCATTCGCCAAAGTGCATAAAGAGAAAGTGACTTTCGATAGCGACATCAAGGTGAATGGCACCGTCGTAAAGAAAGGCACCTACGATCTCAAATTCGATGACGAGAGCGGCCAGCTTTCGATCACGAAGAATGGCAAAGTCGTGGCCCAGGCAATGGCGAAGGCCGAGCAGCGCGAGAAGAAAGCCAACGATTTTCAGTTGAGATCGACGACCGACAATGGTGAGACAAATCTGATCGGTGTCACGTTTAATGGTTCTGACAAGAACGTCGTGATCACCAGCAGCGGTTCGTCAACAACCGGCACCAACTAAATTCGAATAAGTTGTTCCCCCTCCTGCGCCTCGGAGCCTTGATAGGTTTCGAGGCGTAGTTATTTTTAGTCCACAGATTGCACAGATTTTTCTTCTGTGTAATCTGTGGATTAATATATCGACATGAGATATCGACGCTTTGGCCGCACTGGCTGGGAAGTCAGTGAAATGGGTTACGGAATGTGGGGCATGGCCGGTTGGTCCAACTCCAACGATGACGAATCACTGCAATCGTTACAAGCCGCAGTCGATCGTGGCTGCAATTTCTTCGACACCGCTTATGCTTACGGCAACGGTCACAGCGAGAACCTCCTGGGCCAGATCGTAAAATCGAATCCCGGCAAACGACTCTACACTGCCACGAAGATCCCACCAAAGAACCTAAAGTGGCCCGCGCTGCCTGAATACACGCTCATGGATTCTTATCCACCGGATCACGTCGAAGAGTACGTTCATCGCAGTCTCCAAAATTCAGGGCTCGAACAGTTTGACTTGATGCAGTTTCACACCTGGAGTGACGACTGGATGCGCGACGATCGCTGGTTCTACCGTCTGGACGATATGCGCAGTCAGAAGCTGATCAATGCGATCGGAATTAGCATCAATCGTTGGGAACCGTGGAATGGTATCCGCGCAGTGCGCAGCGGGCAGATCGATGCAGTGCAGGTGATCTACAACATCTTCGATCAGAATCCGGAAGATGAGTTGTTTCCTGCATGTCGTGAGCTGGACGTGGGGGTGATTGCGCGCGTGCCGTTTGATGAAGGAACGTTGACCGGAACGTTGACGAAAGACAGCACGTGGCCCGAAGGCGACTGGCGCAATACTTACTTCGTTCCCGAGAATTTAATTCCGAGTGTTGAGCGAGCGGACGAGGTGAAGAAGGCGCTTACTGACTGGAACCGCGAGCGCTCGACAAACATCACGATGCCCGAGCTCGCGCTGCGTTTCATACTCGGCAATGAGGACGTGAGCACGATCATTCCGGGAATGCGAAAGCTTCGCCACGTTGCTTCGAATATCGAGGCGAGCGATCTTGGACCACTGCCGGCGGAGTTACAGGAAAAGATGCGGGGCTTCCGTTGGGTCCGCAAGCCCGCCCCCTGGTCGCAGTAAAGTTTTTTAGCCACAAAAAGGCACAAAAACACAAAAGAAGATAGAAAGAACAAGCCAGAAGAATAGAACAAGTCAGGAAGAGGGGCTTGCCCCCGCTCGTCCGATTTAAGAAACGGCGGGGCAAGCCCCTCTTTTTGACTTGTTCTATGTTAAGAGCTCCAGCGCCCTTTTCTCGCTACTCCGCTTGTGTGCTTTTTCGTTGCTCAGTCTTCATCGCGAGTGTCTTCACCAAAAAGGCCCAGCGGTCGGCGATGTCTTCGATGATCTTTGTGGTGGGCTTGCCGGCGCCGTGGCCCGCTTTTGTCTCGATACGGATCAGTATCGGTGCGCTGCCTGCCTGTGCCGCCTGAAGAGCTGCGGCAAACTTGAAGCTGTGTCCCGGCCAAACACGATCGTCGTGATCGGCGGTGGTGATGAGCGTCGGTGGGTATGACGTTCCCGGCTTGATGTTGTGCAACGGTGAATACGCGTACAATGCTTTGAACTCGTCAGCATTGTCCGACGATCCGTAATCCGAAACCCAGGCCCAACCGATCGTGAACTTCTGAAACCGCAGCATGTCCATCACCCCAACCTGTGGTAACGCTGCCCCAAACAGATCCGGTCGCTGCGTCAACGCGGCGCCAACCAGTAAACCACCGTTACTGGCGCCACCAATCGCGAGCTTCGGTGTCGAGGTGTACTTGTTATCGATCAACCACTGCGCCGCCCCGATGAAGTCGTCAAACACATTCTGTTTCTTCAACTTCATCCCCTGCTGGTGCCACTCTTCGCCATACTCACCGCCACCACGCAGGTTCGGTTGCGCATAAACGCCGCCTCGCTCCATCCACACCAGATTGCCAACGGAGAAAACCGGCGACATCGAGACACCGAATCCACCGTAGCCGTAGAGATACGTGGGATTGTTGCCGTCGAGCTTCAAGCCTTTTTTATGCGTGATGAACATCGGCACTTTCGTACCATCTTTACTCGTAAAGAAAACCTGCTTTGTCTCGAAATCACCAGGATTGAAATCAACCTTCGGCTGACGAAAGACCGTGCTCTTGCCGGTCGTCATGTCGTAACGATAGATCGTGGTCGGCGTTGTAAAACCTGTGAACGAGTAGAACGTTTCTTTGTCAATGGCATGACCGCCAAAACCTTCCGCTGACCCAATTCCCGGAAATGCGACTTCATTCACGAGCTTGCCTGCCGTGTCGTAAACCTTGACCTGCGTGTACGCATCCTTCAGGTAATTGGCCACGAACTTATTGTTGACGAAGCTTGTTGTTTGCAGTGTTTCCTTGCCTTCAGGAACAATGACTTTCCAGTTGTCGCGCGCCGGTTTGCTGAGGTTCACTTCGATCACTTTGCTGCGCGGCGCTTGCAGATCGGTTTGGAAGAAGAAGCGTGGTCCCTCATTGCCGATGAAGTTGTAAGCCGCATCGAAATCATCGAGCAGCTTCACGACTGCAGAGTCTTTCGCTTTCAGATCTTTGTAGTAGACACGACTCTTCACATCCGTGCCCTGGAAGACAGTGAGGATCAGGTAGTTGCCGTCTTCGGTAACCGTTCCGTTGAATAACCAATCTTTCTGATCGGGACGCTCGTAAACGAGAACGTCTTCAGACTGCGGTGTGCCGAGTTTGTGGTAGTAGACTTTTTGAAAGTAATTAGTGCCTTTGAGCGCATCGCTTTTGGGCTCATCGTAACGGCAGTAAAAGAAGCCCTTGCCGTCGCGAGTCCAGGAAGCTCCGGAAAATTTCACCCACTTCAAATCATCTGAAAGGTCTTTGCCCGTTGCGACGTCGCGAACTTTCCACTCCTGCCAGTCAGAACCAGACGCTGACAAACTGTAAGCCAGCAGTTTTCCGTCAGGACTGACTTGCATACCCGAGAGTGCGACCGTGCCATCGGTCGAAAGTGAATTCGGATCAAGCACCATCTGCGGCTGCGCGTCGAGCGCGGTCACTGTGTAAAGCACGGCCTGGTTCTGCAAGCCGCTGTTGCGCGTGTAGAAATAGCGATTGCCTTCTTTGAACGGAATCCCGTACTTCTCATAGTTCCAGAGCCTGGTCAGACGGTCTTTGATCGGCGTGCGCTCCGGAATCGACTCAAGAAAATCCACCGCGAGCTTATTCTCGGCCTCAACCCAGGTGCGTGTTTCCGCTGAATCGAGATCTTCCAGCCAGCGATAAGGGTCGGCGACCTTAACGCCGTGATAGTCGTCGGTCTGGTCGCTCTTTCGAGCTTCGGGGTAATTATTTGTTTTGAGCATCTGCTGCGATATACCTGCCAGTAAACAGACAATTAGAGCAAAGCGCATGGGTGGGTAAAAAGACATAACAAACGCTCCCTTTCTATTTTAGAACGCGACAGTATACAGCCTAACCCCCTTTCTCTGCGTAACCTCTGCGTCCTCGGCGTCTCTGCGGTTTACGTCGTTCTTTTACCGCAGAGACGCCGAGGACGCAGAGGTTACGGAGAAAGCCTGGTAAAAACAGGTTGACAACTCGACGCTGCATGCGCGAATCTAACGCCACGTTGTCGCCCCCCGACGCGTAGTGGCAATAGTCCTGTAACTCTTCCTGAGATAAAACTTATGAATACCCGTACCCGTCTCGCCCTATTTGTCGTCGCCGTTCTTTTTGCTGCCGTCGAGATGAAGGCACAGGAGAGTAACGCCGTTCGCCCACGCGTCGTCACCCCGGTTGCGCAGGAGAAGCTAACGCCTCCACTGCCGACCACGCCGCAGGCAAAGCCGGCTGATCTCGGACCCACGCTGCCGTCCATCGAGATGGACGCGCAGAAAAAGACCTCCGTGCCGATCACGCACCTGACGCCGTCGCTCATTCAGGGCCGCATCTCGGAAGCGCAGCGCATGTTCAAAACGCGCCCGAAGCCGACAGCGATGGCTGTAGGTCAGATCGATTTCGTCACGATCGCGGCCCTCGATCGCGATACCGCGCGCACACACTTCATCACTGTTTTGAAGAAGACTTTCCTGACCAAGGGCTCTGTGATCAATACGACGACTTCCGAGAACATACCGGTCACCGTCAATATTGTTCGCGCAAACGGCGTCAACACGGCGATGACGATCTTTACGCCGGACGGCAAATCACTCGCGCCGCTCACGATCGAGTATCCGATCGAGCGTGGCGGGAAGTTTCTCGAAACTGCTTATTACACTTCGGCACACCCAGCCTTGCTTTCACCGGATCTAGTGCGCTCAGGACAAGGTTACGTGCGCAATATGCTCGATCTGGCTGCGAAGCGTTTGCGCGACAAGGGTGTTGCGATCTCGCCGATGCTCGTCGACGTAGCGGAGCGTTTGTGCGTTGTCGAACACGTGGATCACCAACGTTTCCGTGAAGAGAACCGGATCGCGCTTTACGATGAGATCTATTCGTTGTTTGCACTCAACCAGATCGATACGTATCGCTTTTCAGTGAGCACGGCGGGAGCGGGTGGCATGGTGCAGATGATTCCGTGGGCTTACAACCTCGAGCGCGAGCGTCATCCCGGTGTTGGTCTCATTCCTGATTTTGTGACGGGGATGCGCAATCACAACAACGCGCTCCAGGCGATGCTGCTCTACATGCACGACACTTGGAACGTGATGACTGCCAACGATGAAGTGAAGTATGCGCTCGGCGCGAAGATCGCGACCCCGAGTGAGCTGCTCGCAGCGGGTTACAACTCAAATGCAGCTAAGCTTCCGGGCTATTTGAAACGTGGTGGCGATGGCTGGCGCGTACTCATCCCGCGCGAGACGCAGATGTACTTGCAGATCTACAAGTCCTTCGAAAGCCTCGTGCCGATGCAAACGAGGGCTAATTAGCCGCAAGGAAGACACAACAGGCTGAAAAAAGAACAAGTCAGGAAGAGGGGCTAGCCCCCGCTCGTCTAATCCAAGCAACGGCGGGGGCAAGCCCCTCTTCCTGACTTGTTCTTCTTACTTACTTGCTCTAATCCGTGGCTAATACTGATCGAGAATCCGCGTACTGTAGTTTGTAGAGCTTCCAGTAAAGACCACGCTCAGCCAGCAACTCCTGATGAGTTCCCTGCTCGCGAATCTCACCGTGGTGCAGGACGATGATCCGGTCTGCATTTTGAATTGTTGAGAGCCTGTGCGCGACTACGATCGATGTGCGGTCGCGCATCACGCGTTCAATCGCGCGCTGAATTAACTGCTCGGTTTCGGTGTCGATCGAGCTTGTTGCTTCGTCGAGGATCAGAATCGCCGGATCGAACGCGAGCGCACGCGCGAACGAGATCAACTGCTTCTGCCCGACTGACAGACCTGCTCCACGCTCACGCACTTCCGCCTCGTATGCACCCTTCAAGCGACGAATAAACGCGTCGGCATGAACCTCCTGCGCCGCCCACCGCACGCGATCTTCGTTGATGTCTTCGCGTCCGAGTCGAATGTTGCCTTCAATCGAGCCGCTGAACAGAAACACTTCCTGAAGCACGACCGCAAAGTTTTTTCGCAGCGCCCTCATGTCCCAGTCGCGCAGATCAACACCATCGAGCAGGATCCGCCCACGCTGGATGTCGTAGAAACGCATCAATAGATTCGTGATCGTCGTCTTGCCTGAACCGGTGTGACCGACGAGCGCGATCGACTGCCCCGGCTCGACTGTGAACGACACGTCCTTCAACACCCAGTCGTCATCCTTGTAAGCAAACCAGACGTTCTGAAACTCGATACGGCCGCGCGCGCGCTCGGATTTGAGCGGCTTCTCCGGCGGCAACACTGCAATCGGCTGGTCCAGCGTCTTGAAGATGCGATGTGAAGCAACGACTGCGGCTTGCAGCACGTTGTACTTGTCAGAGATGTCGCGAATCGGCTGAAACAGTTGCTGCAAGTACTGGATAAACGCGACGAGTGCGCCTAGCGTGAGCACCGTGTGCTCGGGCGTGTTTTGCAACACGCGATAACCGCCGTACCAGATGATGAGCGCGATACCGATCGCGCCGATCAGATCGACGAGGGGAAAGAAGACGGCGTAATAAAAGATCGTATCGAGATTCGCTTTTCGATATTCCGCGTTGATGTGCTCGAACTTGCTGATCGACTTCGATTCAGCGTTGAAGATCTGGACCGTCTGCGCGCCGGCAAAGTGCTCCTGCAAAAACGCGTTGATGCGTGCGATACGCGTGCGGACCAGGTCATAACCTTTGCGCGCGCCGCGCCGGAACCACGTCGTCGCCGCAAACAGCATCGGTACAGTTAATAAGCTGATGATCGTAAGCTTCGGATCCGTCCATGCCATCACGGTGATGATCGCGCCGATCATCACGAGATCGCCGAGCAGATCGGTGACGCCTTCAGTGAATAGCTGGTTGAGTGAATCGACGTCTGTGGTCAGTCGCGTCATGATGCGGCCGACAGGATTGCGATCGTAGTAAGCGACTTCCTGGTTCTGAAGCTTGCTGTAAAGCTCCTTGCGAATATCGAACATCACGTACTGTCCGATCGACTCGACCAGCATTGTCTGAAAGTAAGAGAAGACCAGACGCAAAAGCTGCGACGCCAGATACAAACCGACGAATAGCGTCAGCCCATCAATCTTGCGCGGCACGATGTACCAATCGATCGCGTACTGTGTGAACTTCGGCTGCAAAACTCCGAGCAGGTTCAGCACGAGGGTGAGCGCGAGCGCGGCCAGCAGCAGGCGCATGTAAGGCTTGAGATAGCGCAGCAGCCGCCGCGCCACCTGAAGATCGTAAGTCTTCCCGATCGCCTCTTCCTCGTGATACTGCTTTACCGCTGTCGACATTCGTTTTGTTTCGCTACGGGCGGCCACGGAGGGCCGCCCCTACAGTTGCTACTCATCGGGCGCGTTCGACGAAGTTGCGTGATCAACCACAACTGTAGGGGTGGCCCTCCGTGGCCACCCGTTCGCCCCTCATGTAGCCGCTAACTCCTCTTCGAGCAACTGTCTTTCGTACAGATCCGCATACTCACCATCCAACGCGAGCAACTCCTCATGCGTTCCCTGCTCGATGATGCGACCTTCGTCAAGCACGCAAATCATGTCGGCTTCGCGCACGGTCGAAACACGATGCGAGATGATCACGCTCGTGCGGTCGCGCATCACGCCGCGAAGCCGGCCGAGAATCTTCTCTTCCGTGTACGTATCAACTGACGATAACGCATCGTCAAGAATCAATATCTTCGGCTCGCGCAAAACGGCGCGCGCAATCGCGGTGCGTTGCTTTTGCCCGCCAGACAACGTAATGCCGCGCTCACCAACAAGCGCTTCAAACCTATCCGGGAACTGGGCAATATCGTCTGACAAGCCCGCAATCTCTGCCGCCCACTCAACGTCCGCCATCTCCGCCTTCTCAACACCAAACGCGATGTTTCCCTTCACCGAATCGCTGAACAGAAACGTCTCCTGCGGCACGTAACCAATACTTTCGCGCAGTTGCGCCAGCGGGTAATCGCGAATGTCGACGCCATCAATGAACACCGTATCCGGCGGCGCTTCGATCAAACGCGGAATTAAATTCGCGACCGTCGACTTCCCACTTCCGGTGCGCCCGACAAAAGCAATCGTGTGACCTTCGGGAATCGTGAGCGTCAGATCTTTGAGCACCGGCTCGTCATTCGCATGGTAACGAAAGGTCAGATCGCGAAACTCGATCTTTCCCTTGATCGGCGGCTGCTCGACCGTGCCTGGCCGATCGGCAATGGACGGGTCGACGCGCAGAATCGCATTGAGTCGTTTCAAACTCGCCGTGCCGCGTTGATAAAGATTCACGACATATCCGAGCGCGATCAGCGGCCAGATCAATCGTGCGAGGTACAGATTAAACATCGTGAACTCACCGACAGAAATCTCACCGCGTACCGCGAGCGGCACGCCCGCCCAGATAATCAACACGTAACCAAACCCGATCAGAAACGTCATCAACGGACGCATCAACGCTTCAACTCGTACGAGCTCGAGATTGCGCTCCGCATACTGCCAGTTGAGCGTGTTGAAGGCCGTCATCTCGGCCTCTTCCTGCGCGTAGGCACGCACAACGCGCACGCCGCTGAAGTTTTCCTGTGCGCGCGCAGTGATCTGTCCGAAGAAGTCCTGGATCTTTTCGAAGCGTGTGTGGACCTGTTGCCCGAAGAACTTAACCGTCAACGAAACGAGCGGCATCGTCACAAACAGCAACAGCGTCAGCCACCAGTTGAGCATGAAGAGGAACGGCAGCACGAGAATTACGACGAACACTGTCTGCAGCGAGTACATGATCACTGGCCCGGAGAGTTGCCTTACTGCGGATAGATCATTTGTGGCTCGCGCCATCAGATCGCCGGTGCGATGTTCGTGGAAAAACGAGAGTGGCTGATCGACGAGGTGGCCATATAACTGCTGTCGCATGTCGTATTCGATGTTGCGCGACATGCCGATCAGAATGCGGCGTTGCAGGAATAGAAAGAGACCGCTGATCAAACTCGCGCCCAGTACTTTGCCGGCCGAGATGGTCAGTTTTGACCAGGTGACTTCCGTCCAATTCGCGTCCACAGCTTGACCAACGATGCGTGGAACAAAAAGACCGGCTACGACACTGGCGAAAATGCAGGCGATACCGAGGACTAGTTGAGGTTTGTACTTCCGAAAATGTACTGCAAACTTCTTTAGATCTTCCACGTGAGGGATAATACTTTATCTACGTCAATCCACGTAAATATGTACTGATTGCAGTCGCTGCGAGCTTTCCTTCGGCGTCGAAAAGCTCTGCAGAAACTGTGACTACTCTTCGTCCAGCGCGCACGACTCGCGCCGATGCCTTTGCCGAACCTTCAGGAACTGGTCGCAGGTAATGAATCGTGAGATCGACGGTCACCGTGCGTTCGTTTTCATCGAGCAGAGCCATGATCGCGATCGCCATCGCTGAGTCGATGAGAGTAGCGATAACGCCGCCGTGCGCGATCGCGTTGTTGCGCATGTGCTCGTGCCGGAGCTTCATTGAGAGCACAGCGTGACCGGGCTCAACCGAGTCGACCTCGATGCCAAGCAGCCTCGCAAATGGAACGTGATCGAGCGTCATGAACGATAGGTCTCTCCCGGATTCGCGGGCTCAACAATCACCGCCGTGCCGTAAGCGAGAACTTCCGTCACGCCCTGCGAGAGCTCGGTCGTATCGTAGCGTGCGCCGATGATGGCGTTGGCGCCGATCTCGGTCGCGTGTTGAATCATGATTTCGAAAGCGTCATTGCGCGTCTGTTCGCAGAGTGTGGTCCAGACGGTGATGTTGCCGCCGACGAGCGTCTGCAGTGACGCGCCGATGGTGGCGAAGACGTTTCGCGAGCGCACGACGATGCCACGCACGACGCCGAGATTCTGTACGACACGAAAGTTCGGCAGCTCGAAAGCGGTGGTCACCATCTGATGCGACACGGAGTAACGCGGCGGACTGACAGCATAAGGAACGCGTTGTTGCATTGAGTCACTCATCTAAGATCTCCTTTTAGCCACAAAAAGGCACAAACCCGATAAAAAGAACAAGTC
>DATFDT010000237.1:0-28633 GCA_035251975.1 Pyrinomonadaceae bacterium
CTGTGCAACCTCTGCGTTCTCTGTGTCTCTGTGGTTGAAGATCGCTTAGGAAAAAACAACCACAGAGACACAGAGAACGCAGAGGTTGCACAGAGAAGAGCATGTATAACGACTTTTCGGGCAAAGCCGGTTGAACTGTTGAACTCTAAACTAAGATCGTTATAGATACGATAGCCGCCAATCGCGTCGCCGCTGCTTCACACCCGCAAACCATTTACACAACGGATAAAGCAACAACACACCCGCGATCCACGCGAGATAAACAACGACGAGATTGAATCCGATACCCGGCTGCGGTGTTCATATTTAATTATTTGTTTCACGCAAGGACGCAAAGATCGCAAAGGCGCGCTCAAAGCATTTTGACCCGCCTTTGCGTCTTTGCGTGAAAATCCCCTCTGAAAGCTCAAGTCCTATAAATCGATCGGTTGTGCTGATATGACTTGTTCGAGCGAGCGCAGGGATTGCAATGTCTCTTTGCTTAAAGGCGCGTCGATCTCGATTACGGCCATCGCCTCACCGCCACGTTCGCGACGCCCGAGATGAAAATGGCTGATGTTGACGCCGCCCTGGCCCAGGATCGTGCCGATGCCGCCAATCACGCCGGGAACATCGTGATTACGTGTCACGAGCATGTGGCCGTGCGGTGTCGCCTCGAGATGAAAGCCGTCGATCTCCGTTATACGCCCTTCGCGCCGTTGTCCACCATAGCCAAACAGCGTTCCGGCGAGACTCTGCGTTGATTGGCCCGTGCTGATCTCAGTGCGAATAGCGGGCGCCATTTCGCCGGCCGTGCGAACGTAAGTAGTAGTCACTTTGATACCGCGCTCGTCGGCGATCAGAAATGCATTGACGACGTTTACGCGAGCACTCACGTCACGCAGCAGTCCGGCAAGAAACGCGCGCGTGACCGGCGCCGCATCCATGTCGACTACTTCACCCGCAAACTCGATTCTCACTTCGCTCACCGCTTTATCAATGAGCTGCGCCTGAAAGCGCCCGAGACTCTCCGCCAGCTTCACATACGGCTGGACCAGATTGAACTCTTTGATTCCGATTGCGGGCACGTTCACCGCGCCGCGCAGAACGCCAGTCAATAAATAGTCGCGCATCTGTTCCGCGACCGTGAATGCGACGCCCTCCTGAGCTTCTTTCGTCGACGCGCCAAGGTGCGGCGTAACGATCACTTGATCGAGTTGCAGCAGTTTGTGATCGGAAGGCGGCGGCTCCTCGCTGAAAACGTCCAGCGCCGCGCCGGCAATGGCGCCGCTCTCGATCGCTTCATAAAGCGCGTCTTCATCAACGAGTCCGCCGCGAGCGCAGTTGATGATGCGCGCACCCGTTTTCATCTTGCTGATTGCTTCGCGATCGACGAGGCCACGTGTTTCGGGTGTCAGCGGCGTGTGGACCGTGAGAAAGTCTGCGCGCGCGTAGACCTCATCGAGCGGCGCGAGCTCGATTTCGAGATCGCGTGCCTGCTCGGGCGCGATGAATGGATCGTAAGCAACGATCAGCATTCCCATCGCGCGCGCACGCGCGGCGACCACGCGTCCGATGCGACCGAGACCGACGATTCCGAGCGTCTTGCCCTGGAGCTCGACGCCGATGAATTTTTTGCGGTCCCAACGTCCTGACTTCAGGCTGCTGCTTGCTTGCGGAATCGAGCGTGCGAGCGCGATGAGCATCGCGATCGTGTGCTCGGCAGTCGTGATCGTATTGCCGTCGGGCGCGTTCATCACGACCATACCGCGGATCGTCGCTGCTGTAACGTCGATGTTGTCAACGCCGACTCCCGCGCGCCCGATGACACGCAGGCTGTTCGCCGCGTCGAGAAGATCCGCAGTGACTTTCGTCTCGCTGCGGACGATGAGTCCTTCACAATCTTTCAGTGCTGTTTGTAATTCGGCGGGTGCGAGTCCGGGTCGTTTCTCGACACGGAAACCAGCGGAGCGGAGTGGTCCCAGCCCACTCTCACTCACATCATCCGCCACGAAAATTTTTGCCGTCATTATGGTCGCGTATATTAGCCACAAAAGGCACAAAAGAGTTAGCCACAAAAAGGCACACAAAATAAAAAGCGAAAAAACCTACAAAGCGCCACAACTCCTGAAGTATATTTTGTGTCTTTTGTGCCTTTTCGTGGCTAACTCTTTCTTGTGCTTATTGCGGCTAAGGAGACCCTAGATGGAGATTCTCGTTTATCGACCCGGCACACCGAAGATTATCGAAGGCAAGACTGCGGAAGACCTGCCCGAGCTGCTGAAGGAGAAGTCAGCAGTGATCTGGGTCGACATGGAACAGCCAACTACAGCCGACGAACGTGTGCTGCTCGACGTCTTTAAATTCCATCCACTGACGGTGGAAGACTGTCGCGAGAATCGCCACTACCCGAAGATCGAAGAGTTTCACGATTACATCTATTTCATCGTTCATGGCGTGACTGCCAACACCAGCCCCGATCGCTTCAACACGATCGAGCTCGACGGTTTTCTTGGTCCGAACTACGTCATCACGTATCACCACGACATGTTTCGCAGCATAAACAACGTGAAGCAACTGCTGCGAACGACTCCCATTGCGTGCCAGCGTGGTACGGCCTATCTGCTGCACCAGATCCTGGACCAGGTCGTCGACTTCTATTCGCCCGTGCTCGACGACTTCGACGATCGTATCGATAAACTCGAAGATGATATCTTCACGCTAAGACGTCCCAACAACGAGATCCTCTCGGAAATCATGGATCTGAAGCGCAGCGTGTTGCGTTTGCGACGTATCTCGGGCAAGCAGATGGACATTCTGCACCGCATGAGTCGCGGCGAGTTTGCGTTGATACCCGAAGACATGCGCCCGTTTTACCGCGACGTTTACGATCATCTCGTGCGCGTGGTCGATCTGGCGGAGAATTATCGGGATCTGATTAGCGGATCGCTGGAGGCTTACTTGTCAGTGGTGTCGAACCGTCTGAACGAGATCATGAAAGTGCTCACGATCTTCTCGGCGGTCATGTTGCCGTTGACGTTTATCGCGGGAGTTTACGGCATGAACTTCGACAACATGCCTGAGCTTCATTCGAGATACGGCTACTACGCGGCCTGGGCGATTATGTTGGTCGTGGCCGCCGCCATGTTGCTGTTTTTCAAAAAACGCGGCTGGATTGGCGGGAGCTCAGAAAAACCGGACCCGCCGGAAGCTTAGCCACCAAAAGGCACAAAAGAAAAAATTAATCACACGGGATCCGCGTCTTTCTTCTCCTCAGAATCGTCAAATGCACCATCAGGGCTCGGCATTTCCGCATCGTCAGTCGTCACTGAAGCCTCGTTCTCTTCGAGGTCCTTCAACGTCTCTTTGCTGGTGGCGTCTTTGCCAATCGACTCTTTACGTTCCATGAACTCGCTCCTAAAAAATTCTTAAGATGATCGAAACAACTATAGCGCCATAAACGCCAGCTACGAGATCGTCAAACATGATTCCCATGCCGCCGTGAAGATCCTGCAACCGGTTCGCAGGATACGGCTTAACGATGTCAAAAAAGCGGAAAAGTATAAACGAAACAATGACTGCCAAAGTGGACCAGCGCGTGGAAAGCGTCAACGGAAAGAGTGCGATCATCTGACCGGCGACTTCATCAACGACGACTTTGCCCGGATCTTTTCGTCCCGACAACTGCTCGATCCGCGAACCGGCCCATATCCCCGCGAACGTCACAGCGAGAATCGCAACAACGATCACCAGCGGATTCACACGGACCAAAAGCAAAAATAATCCCACACCTACCAACGATCCGAACGTGCCCGGCGCCAGCGGCAAATACCCAACCCCACACGTCGCAATCGCCAGCGCCAGATAATCAGTCGGCTTCATCCGTGTCATCCGTGGTTGATTCTACTCAATCCGGACGCGATCAGTACTACCGCGGCCGAAAGTTTCCGGATGATACATCTCCTCCGCCTTCGCTGGCGGCACCACGAAATCTCCGGGTGTCGTCGCGCGAGCCACGTAAGAATACTTGTACACACCTTCCCACAACAGCGAGGCAAAAGCTTCGGTCCGTTCATCGCGCAGGTTCTGATGTTCGAACCATTCCGGTCTCCACCACCACCAACCGTAACCGTATGAACGGCTGCCGTACTCAACCACACCCGTTTGTTTCGGATCGCGTGGGATGGTCCCGGTTGTTGCCAGCGCCGGATTGAGCGTCTCAAATCCCGCCGGCAAAGGATCCACTAAAGCAACGTGATATCGACGCGTTGGAGCGACCATTGTCAGCAACACTCGCACACGCGCGCCGGCTTTAATATGCCAGGCACCCTGAGCATCGCGCGTAACGTCTTTCGGATCGTCAACTGCTTCGTAACTGCGTTCCACGGTGAAGCCGTAATCAGCGCGCTTCAAATTGAGATCGCTGGGCGCGTAATTCATGCTGACGCGATAGTAAAGCCGGCCTGTTCCCTCTTTGCTGATCACAAGGTCTGGCGCGGTTTGTTGAGCGAGATAACGCATCGGCACGTTCACTTGCTGCCGGTCTGTTGAGCGACCGCGAAAGACCTGTTCTCCGGCGAAGCGCTCACCAAACCACGCGCGCGCTACAAAGTCGGGAGTCGTTTTCTCAAAAGTTTTGAAGTAGCGATCGAGCGCCAGCAGAATGAAAACATTCTCCTGTGTATTCTCCCAGCGTCCGCGCGTCCGGTGGGCGAGCAGTCCGCGCACAATCTTAGGAATCAGATCGCTGGCGGGCTGGTCCATGATGAGGGCCTCCAGGATCACCCCATCGGCACGCCGGTTGGAATTCAGCAACAGATAGTCGCTGTCGCTGTACGAAGACACAAAGTGGGCGGCGCCTGCCGTTTCGGTGACACGATTGTTCAGCAGGTGACGAATCGCGGCTAATTCGTTGCTGGAATTAGCATCGCTTGAAAGCACTGACAGTAACCAACCAATCGACTCGAGGGAGAGCGCCTCCAGCCCTGCTTCCGCAATCAGGTTTCGAGCCCGAGTCGTATCGCGGTCGCCCATCTGCGCACGCACGTAGAGCGCGTAAGCAATGATTGCGCGCCTTGCTTCCACACTGTAGTAAGAAGGAATGTGTGATTCGATCTTTCGCAGATACTCCTGCGATTTATCAAATGTCGCTTTCGACACGTCAAACCTTTCCTGCTTCGCACGTGCCAATGCGTGCGCGACGTGAATGCTTAGATAGGGCCACGATTCGTTGCCGCGTTGCCAGAAACCAAAGCCGCCGTCCTCGTTCTGCATTCCCTCTAAGCGTTTCAGATCGCTCGTAACAGTCGCCTCCATTGCCTGCGGCGTGGGCAGATTTTTCGATTTGAAAGCCGTCAGTACGTCGCGCAGCGCCGCAATCGTGATGATGCGAGAAGCCAATTGTTCCGAGCATTCGTAAGGGTAAGTGGTGAGATAGATGACGGCGTCCGTCAACGCTTGTAATTGGGTCGACGACGTTTCAATCTCCAGGCCGCCAAACTGCGTGAAGACATCCGGCGGCGCTTTCACTGGCTGATTGATCGCGCCGTTGTCGATTTCGCCGTAAGTTGAGAACGCTTCTGTAGTAGCCGGAGTCCACACAGGCAATTCGACCTCAGCCGCATCGGACCAACGTCCTGACACCGCGCCGATCTGAAAGCGCGCCGTGCCCGCTTTGACTGCTGAGGCTGGAATGCGCACTTCGACACGATCGTTGGCAGGTACTGTCACGCGACGACCAGCCGTCTTCGATTGACCGGCTAAACTCGCATTCGTCGCCCGCACAGCAACATCAACGGCCATCGGTGCCTTGGTTTGGTTCTGCAAGACTATGGGTAACTCGAATCGATCGCCGAAGTTCAAAAAGCGCGGGGCCGATGGCCGGGCCATCAAAGGCAACCGCGCCGTAATTGCCGATTCGCCCGAGCCAAATTGAGTTCCACCCGCAACTGCGACAGCCATCACTCGATAACGCGTCAGATTGTCTGGCAATTTCACCTGCACGTGCGCGCGACCATTTACATCAGTTCGCACGGACGGCGCAAAGACGGCGAGCGCGTTGAAATTCTGGCGCAGAGCAATTTGTCCTGTATCCGGAGTTTCTTCCGCCTCACGGTTTCTGCGTGCTCTGCCTCTTCCGCTAGCAGTGACCATCACCGTAGCCGTCTCCATATTTGCGCCGCCACCCGCGGTCAGGCCATAACCAACACCAAAGTCTACGCCAGCGCCAACACCACTGTCTGAAATCTGAAGGTGTGCTCGCGAGTGGAAGTCAGCGGCACTTGCCTCTCGCTCACTATAGAAAATAGCAAGCGGATCGCTGAGCTTATAATCAGTAAGCGCCAACACCGACTCATCCACCACGACCACTGCCAACTCGCTGTTGCCAACCCGCTTACCGCCGGCATCTTTGACCTCAACATCGATGACTGTGCTGGCCGCCGGTTCAAGAGACGTCTCGCGCGGCGCGGCAATGACATTCAGTCTTCGCGAGAGAGGCGGAATCGATAGGTTGATCTCACCACTGGCGAATGCGGGCTGGCGTTTTTCCGCTCCGGCATTCAATTGAAGTGTTTGAGTCTTGCGAGCTTCCGCGCCAACCAGATCAACCTGCACATGAACATTCGGTGTCCAAGCCTCTTCGATCGGCAGGCTCAAAGTGTAGGTTGGACCATCCATACGAAAGCGCTGGGCCCTGACGATTCCGGAACGTCGCAAAGTCATCGTCGCCTCGGCCGGATAGAATGGCGCCTGCACTAAGATCTGCGCTTTATCGCCTGCCTTGTATTCCTTGCGATCCGGAATCAGCTCTACCTTCGCCTCTTCAACCCCACGATTCGGAGGTTGCTTGCCACCAGCAACCCACAAGCTCAGCTCGCTTTCATTCGCGCGACCGCGGGCGTCGCGAATTGCAGCCGTGACGCGATACCGGCCGCCTGCTTTCGACGTAAACGTGCACCCCACGGCGTCGTTGGTCGATTGAACGACACAATCCTGTCGATCCGATTCAACCTCTTTCCACTCACCTTCAACTTGCTTCCAAACCAAAAACATGGCATTCATTTTCACTTGCTGATTCGCGATCGCTTTGCCGTCGAGATCGGTCACGATTGATCGCACGACCAGTGGCTCTCCCGGCTGCACAAACACCTTGTCGCTCTTCAGCCCGACGTACAGACTCGCAGGATGGACCAGCAGCGACACCTGCGAGTTCCAACTCTGCCGGTTTACGTCCTCAATGCTGGCCTCTGCCGCGAACATCGAAGGCCGAGGCGACTTCATCGAATCAAAGTCGACGCGCAGGCGATGCTTGCCGCTCGCGTCAGTGCGGCCGGTGAAGGTCGCATAATCTTGCTTGTCCTCACTTTCGTACTTCCACCACGGAATCCATTTTCCAAACGTGTAATCGTCTCGATTTGGCGGCGTGAAATTTGTCGGAGCGGCGACGACCCTCCATTCGACTTCTGTGTTTGCCAAACCGCCACCAGCGAAATAACTCGCCACGACTGAAAAATCAGCGTGGTCACCGACAAATATAGGACCCTGAGTTTCATTTTTTGCGATGACTTCAAATTCAGGCCGGCGGAATTCCTGCACCTCGAGATAGTGGTCGAAATCCTTTTCGTTGAAAGCCTTCAGCGCGCTCGCGGCTTTGAACTTTACCGTCGCAGTCCCGAGGTTCATGTTCGTCGGGAGTTTGAACGCCACGTCGAATCCGCCGAAGGCATTTGGCGTCAACACGCCTCTTTTGACTTCGTTCTCTTGCGCGTCCTCAATCACGTAATTCACGGTATTGATCGCGCCGTTCAATGGGCCAACATCGCCACGAGTGCCGGTGCCCATGCGACGAATCCAGCCTTTGATGTGCACCTCTTCTCCGGGCCGGTAGAGTTGTCGATCGTCAAAGACATACCAAAGTAATTTATCTGGCTCCGGCTTCTTGTGCCATGAGCGATTGTTCCGCCACCAGCCGCTTGGGTTTTCCGGAAGAATCGCCACATCGTTTCCCCGACGCGCAACTAGAACGCTCAAGTCAGAATCTGACACCGGTTTTAATGGCAGAGTAGCGAGTCCGTCCGGTCCGGTCGTGCCGGAGACTTTCATAGAGATGATTTCCATCTTCACGTCGTTTAACGGTGCTCCGTCAACGAGCGAGTTGGCCCAACCGATCAATTGATTGTTATCGACAAAAGCAGCGAGCCCGATTTGCGTCGATTGCACCCAGCATGAAAGCGGTCTGTTATTGCGGTCGCTGGCTGGCGTGATTGACTCAACTGTGACGAGCGCGTGACCGAAACCGTCCTTGAATGCGGGCGCTAAATCAATTGCCGTCTCGATCGTGTCGTTTGGAGAGATCTTCAGCTCGATCTGTTTCGAATAGATCAAGCGACCAGGCAGAGTTGCTTTCTTCTTACCTAATAGCTCATTCGCACCGGAGTAGTGCAGTTGCCTGTAGATCTGAAATGGGACCCAGTCGCTGGGTTCAACTGCGTAGAGGTTTACCTTCACCGTTTGAAAACTCACCGTGTAAAGCGTAAGTTGACGTGGTCCATCCGGATCGAGGACGGCAAAGCCATTGCCTGACAGAAACATCATGGGATTAGCAGGTCCAACTTTGAACTCCACAGTTTCATCTTTGCCGAGCTGCTGACCAAAGGCGTCTCTGATGGACTTGTCTAATGTAAGTTTGAAAGTTGTGTCCGGCTTTTTAGAGCTGTATATAAACAGACCGTGGCCGGCGATCGCTGCGTTCAGTCCCTCCATTGCAGGTTGAATCAGTACCTGGGATTGCTGAAAGGCCGTCTCATCGATTGGATTGTTGAATTCAATTCGCCACTGATCGTTCGGGGTGCACCGGTTGTTGTAACCGCAGTCAGCTTTCACAACCTTCAGCGGTCCGAAAGTGGAAAAGGAAAACTCCTGCCCGTCGTTAGTTGTACGCGACCCTTCCATTGATGGCGTCCCAGGTCCGATCGCCACCGCGATTTGGGAGTTGCCGGGCAAAGCATCAATTGCGCGAAACGCAAGCCAGCGATCTTTCTCCGCGTTCTTTATTAACTCTTTCACGCTCTGATCGGCTTCGATCTCTTGATTGGTTGCGAGTCGTAAAGGCAGTTGAGTCTTCCCTGCCGTTACTTTGATAGTCTTCAACACCGCCGCCGGATCGATTCGCTGGTCCAACTCGGCAAACATCAGAGTATCCAACCGTTGCGGCGTGTTAGCGTCAGGGTATGTTTTCTTTACTGTTGGAGCAGGCGTTGTGAAGGTCCAGGCCTTCGCGTTGTTGAGCGTTCCACCGCTCGCTGATTTGGTTCCCACCGGCACGGATACGGAAAACTGAGTGGCCATCGGGAAGCGCCCGTCAGGTTCGAACAGCAGGGTTTTCGTTCCAATCCAGCGCCATTTTCCCGGTGGCTCCGGTGCGAGCTTTACCGGAACATATTTAGCGGCTTCTTCCTGCGAAGTGACCGCGATCATCGGCTGGGAAAATGTGATGCTCAGGCTGGGCGCTACGGGCATGTCACCTTCGGGTGAGTAGCGAATGACTTCGAGTGGTCCCACAGTCGATGAATTAGGAGGAACCACTTCGCTCGCGGCGGGAAATGGCTGCATCACCGTGATGCCGGTTCGTGGTGGAGGCAATGACTGCTGGCGCAAGGCGAAGTCTGTTTCGTCCCCAGTCTCGCTCTTGATCGGCGGGAGACGTTTGAGAACCGCTTCTGTCTCGGAGTTGGATAACGAAGTGGATGGCGCCAGATTCGTTGCTGGACGCACCTCTGGCTGATCAGCTCCTTCACTCAAACGAAAGCGCAGGCCTTCATCCTTATCGGAAGTGTTCTGCTGAACAATTGTTGATGGGTTACTTGCAGCGACGCAGGGAATTGATGCCAGTACAAAACAATAGATCAGTAGCAGTGAGACAAACTGTCTCCTTGGGAGACTCATTGAGGCAATGCTCCTTAATTAGGATAAGACAGCTAAAGGAACCAGGAAGTGGGAGACGAACTAAGACCACATCAAGGATCGATGTGTGCGCTTAGACGCATGGGGTGAGGATTGGGTTCACTCGTGATCCAAAAAATTAATGCACGTTCTCTGCGCAACCTCTGTGTTCTCTGTGTCTCTGTGGTGAGTTATGCCGTAATCTCGTTAACCACATAGACACAGAGAACACAGAGGTTGCACAGAGAAGAGTTCAAATTATTCGCCCGACAAGATCGTATTCATGTCCTTCTGTGATCTCGACGTTCACAAACTCGCCATTCTCAGGCAACATGCCGTCAGGCACGTCGTTAATCAACACACAACCATCGATGTCCGGCGCCTGCGTCTCCATTCTGCCCTGCCACAGCAGCTCACTCTCTTTCGACTCGCCTTCAAACAACACGCGCACCACCTCGCCAACGCGCGCGCGATTCTTTCGCCGCGAGATCTTCGCCTGCTCTTTCATGAGACTGTTGCGACGTCGCGTCGCCGTGCGTTGCGGAACTTTGGCAGACAAGTCGAACGCCGGCGTGCCTTCTTCGTCCGAGTAAGTGAAAACACCGACGCGATCAAACTCGACGTTCTTGATGAACGCGAGCAACTCCTCATAATCCTTTTCAGTCTCCCCGGGAAAGCCGGAGATAAACGTTGTCCGCACCGCGATCTCCGGAACTCGTTGGCGAATACGTTCGATCAGTCGTTCCAGACTGCCGCGATTGCCGCCACGTTTCATCAGTTTCAGCACGTTCTGTGACGCGTGCTGCAGAGGCATGTCGAGATACTTCACGGCCTTGGGCTCTTCCGCGATGACGTCGAGAAAAGCGTCGCTGATGTGCGTCGGATAGGTGTACATCACGCGCACCCACTCGACTCCGTCGACGTTTGAAAGCTCACGCAACAGACGCGCGAGCGCATCCGGCTTGCCGAGATCTTCACCGTAGCGCGATGAATCCTGGGCCACGAGGATGATCTCTTTGACACCTTCTTCAGCAAGCTGGTGCGCTTCGGCGACGATCGATCCGAAGCGGCGACTGCGAAAGTGACCACGCATCTGCGGAATAAAACAGAAAGCACACGGGCGATCGCAGCCCTCGGCGATCTTCACGAACGCGTAGTGTGACGGCGTTGCGAGTATGCGCGGTGTGGATTCGTCGTAGAGATAAGTCGCGCTCTGATTTCCGAGCGGTACGACAGGCAGCGAGCGCGTGTTTGTTTTTGGATCGCAAACCGCGAGGATATCGTTGATCTGATTCGTGCCGATGAACGCATCGACTTCAGGTATCTCGGCTTTCAACTCGTCGCGGTAACGCTCAACCAGACAGCCCGCGACGATCAGTCGTTTCGCGTGTCCGTTAGTCTTGAGCTGAGCCGCCTCGAGGATCGTGTCAATCGATTCCTTTTTCGCTGAATCGATGAACCCGCAGGTGTTAACTACGACCGTGTCAGCATCTTCCGCATTCGATGTGATCTGGTATCCGTGATGCTTTAGCTGTCCCATCATCACCTCGCTATCAACGAGGTTCTTCGGACATCCCAAACTAATAAATCCGACTTTCTTCATCCCTGTCTATCTGTGTTCCCTTCCAAAGCAAAGAGGGCGCGCTCGACTTCCTTCCTCTCGATCGCCGAAAGCTTCTGCCCGCCAAAACGCACGCGATTGTAAGCCCGCGTGATCACCATCACGTCATTCGATCTCAACGTGTTTGCAAATTCGAGCGGCGTTAAATGTTTGTCGCGCGAAACGCCGCGCTGCTCCATCAACGAGACCAAACGCTCATAAAACTGAACGTTCGAATAATTGCGCCCATCCGCAGTCGCATGGTCCAGCCCTCTCCGTGTCCAGGCCCAGATCCGTTTGCCGTAGAAAACGAATATTAGTGCGAGGGCAAACGCTACGACGCCGGCTACGACTGCGAGCACGTTCGCATTCAGGTAACGGCTCATCGTGTTGAGCACGTTGGACGCCACCCGCCCGTAATCGAAGATACTTTTGTGTAGCGACGTCGCCAACGAGCGCTGCTCCTGTTTGTCGTAACCGACGACGTACTGAAACCACAGCAGCTCGAGTGCTTCGCCGTACTTTTGCAGTTGCGCCGTGAAACCGGTGCGGATTGGTTCGGTGCGTCCGGCAGGCGGCGTCGGATCGAACGTCACCCACGAGCGTGTTTCCGGAAAGAAGACCTCGACCCACGAGTGAGCATTGAATTGCCGAACTGTGTAGGCGTCTGCTGCATCGTTGTACTCACCCGCCGTAAAACCATTGACGAGACGCGAAGCAATGCCGTGCGTGCGCAACAACATAACCATCGCGCTCGCAAAATACTCGCAATGACCGGCCTTCACGTTGAAAAGAAAATCAGCTACCGGATCCGGTCCACTTGCCTTCATGTCTAACGAATAGGCGTACTCGCGTTGAAGATACGACTCGATCGCTTTCGCGGCGTCGTAACGATTATTCGCATTCGCGTGCAGGATGATGGTTGTGGCTAGTGGTCCAATACGGGGATCGAGCCGGTCAGGTAATTGAAGGTAACGATAGAAAGGCACCGGCAGCGGCCGCAGATCGTTGCGCAGTTGATCCATGCGCGGCTCGGTCGTGTCAGAGAGCGCCTTGTACATGAGCCGCTCGAAATCGTGGCGCTTCGACTGCACCGAACCTTCTTCGTCAACACGGACGAACGGCAAATCTCCCTGAAGCGCAACGACGCGCGGCGCGGCGAAGAGCACAGGAGATTCCAATGGCTCGAGAAAGAATGTTTGTGTTGTCAGACGATGGAGCGCTTCAGTCGTGTCGACTTTGAAGAAGCCGCCCTTTTCCATGATCACGTCTAACTGTCGCGCCTGCGCTGATTTCTTCCAGCCGAGGCCGGTGAATTCGTCGAGCGCGACACCACGCCAGCGCAAGTCGCGCAGCGGTTGTGTTTCATCGACGCGCACACGCATCACGATGCCATCGGTCATCTTCAGTTGCCCGATCTGACCGAGCGTGACATTTTCAGAAAAGCCGCTGAACTTCTGGAGTGGGCCACCGTTGCGGGTTAGTGCCGCGGCGCCCGATCGTGGCGCGATCAGAAACAGTGGTAACGCGAGCACGAAGATCAAAAGCAGCAACATTACTGCGACAAAGGGCAGTCGTGCGGCTTCGGTGGTGCGCCAGAAGCGTTGTCCGGTCTTTTTGAAGACGCGCGAATCGGGTGGCACAAGCAGACGCGTTTCTGTGGGAGCGAGAGAGCGTCGCGCTTTTTGAATCTCAAATGCAGTGACAGCCGACAAGCCACACAACAAGTAGAGCGTGAGTGTGCCGAGAAACACGGGACTAAAGCTCAGGCCCGCTGCGAGCAGGACTTCGAAGAATGAGATCAGGTAGAGAAAGACCCAGTCGCGATCTTTCTTCACTTGTAAAAGTTTTACAGCCGATAGAAAGACGATCAGGTGTGCGAGCGCGGTGACGCCCAGTCGCTCCGTCGGTTCGCCGAGCGCTTTCTGGTAGTTCCAGTCGACATAAAACAGCGGGATCGAGAGCAGCACGATTCCGAGGCCATAACGTTCCGGCAACTGCCACTTCGTATTTTCGAGCAGCCAGCTTCCAACCATCACCACGAAGAACACCAGCGACAACCCGACACTCAATCCCCCTGCGAGAACAAGCGCCAGCATCGCCACCGCGATCATGGCGTAAGAAAATGCTCTAAAGTACGTCCCAAAACTCATATTCGATAACGCCGAAGGCGTTCGCTAATTTAAGCCCAGGGTTCGAGCTTGCGAGAACCCTGGGGACCGGTACATAAAAGCGTTCTAACCCTGCAAGGGTTCGCCAACAGTGTAACCCTTTCAGGGTTCATGGCTGTTTTGGAATTTGTACCCAGGGTTGTCGCAAGCTCCAACCTTGGGCTTGAATTAGCCAACGCCTCCGGCGTTAACGCTTAACTTTGATCTCGTACACGCGCGGCCAGAGCTTACCCGTAACGATCAATTTGTCGCTTGCCTGATCGTACGCAATTCCATTCAAGACCGCTTCCGGATCGAGTACCTCACCTTCAGGCAGCAGCCCCGTCAAATCGATCCACGCATTCACATGCCCACTCTGCGGATCGATCGTAGCAATCCGGTTGTCGTGCCAGACGTTCGCGTAAATCTCGCCTTTCACATACTCCAGCTCGTTCAGCTCCCTAATCGGACGGTTGCGGTCCGTTACCGTTATACTCCTCGTCACTCGAAAACTCGCCGGGTCGATAAACCTGATGTTAGGCGTTCCGTCGCTCAATATCAGCGACTGGCCATCCGTCGCGAGTCCCCAGCCCTCGCCCTCGTAGTTGAACTGCCCCAAACGATCGAACGTCTGCGCGTCGTAGATAAAACCGAGGTTGTGCTGCCACGTGAGCTGGTAAACCTTGCCATTCAACTGCGTGATGCCTTCCGCGAAGTAAGGCACGGGTACGTCGACTTTCTGCAGAACTTTGCCGCTTTCGAGCTCGACGCGACGCAAGCTCGAGAAGCCTTCCTGACCTGTGCTTTCCAGCAGTTTGCCGTCCATTAGGACGAGACCCTGCGTGAAAGCGTTGCTGTCGTGCGGCCACATATTGACGATTTGATAGCCGTATTTCGGCGCCGGACCGTTTGCCGGAGCCGCAGTCGTTTTGTTTGCGGGATTGCTGCTACTGCCAGTTGGCTGGCATTGAAAACAAGACATCGCCAGGGCAAGCACGACGAGGAGCCGCAGGTTGAGCGTCAATGACATGCTGGCATTCTATCGTTTTTGTCCGGTTTATGCCCTTTGGCACCTAATCGGAAATGAGTACGGGGTTGTCCTGGCGGCGTTTTTCGAGATATGCGGTGAGCCGTTCGCGATCCTCGTCAGACATCTGGTGAATGTTCACGCCGAGGAGCCACTTCTTCTTCCCTTCCTCGCCGGCGCGCTCAGAAGTAACTATTATGACGACCGCTTCCACTGATCCCTCAGGCAAGTCGACGCGGACGAACAGGAGCCTGCCGATCCGGGACAAATCGGCTTCGGAAAATCGAGTGCCGACGAGCGAGAGTCTCATCCCAAACTTGCTGATCGTTTCGCAATGACCTCTTGAAGGCTGGGAATACGAGACCTTTCCGACCGTGACGTTTCCGTCGAACACGGAAATTGCGGCCGGGAGGTGGGCGTAATAACGAGGGCCACGACGGCGGTTTCGCACCTGTTTCGGCTTCTCCGACGGCGTTCGTTTTTGCGTGCTGAGCGGATCGAAGCCCTTGAAAACGAGTCCACAGTTGTTGCAAAGCAGCTTGTGGAGCCCGAACATTCGTAAAAAGAAGACCGCATCATCATAATCGCGCTGGATCCGCTCGCTCTTGCACCTCGGGCACTGCATACCGGTCCATTCTAGCAGTTCGGCTTGTGCCAATGTTGAACTTGTAATAACGTTCCGCCCTCAATTGGTGCATCCTCCAGTGCACATCGTTCGTAGATCACCGGCAATGGAAGTAATCAACCTACTCGGATCGACAATGGGCCTCGGTTTGGTGTCGGGGCTGAATCTCTACGCGACTGTTCTCACCGTGGGGCTTGGAATTCGCCTCGGGCTGATCACGCTCAGTCCGGAGACGTCGGGGCTCGCGGTGCTGGCGAGTCCTTACGTGCTGATCGCGGCGGGTGTGATTTACCTGATCGAGTTTTTCGCCGACAAGATTCCGTGGGTCGATAGCATCTGGGATAGCGTCCACACGTTTATACGGCCGCTCGGCGCGGCGCTGATTGGGGCGACTGCCATCGGCGCGGTTGAGCCGCAAACAGCCGTTATCGCGGCTCTTTGTGCGGGCGTGTCGCTCTCCGGACATTCAGTGAAGGCTGGAACACGACTGCTCGCGAATCATAGTCCTGAGCCGTTTTCCAATATCGCCCTCAGCTTGGTTGAAGACTTTTTGGTTGTGATTGGTAGTTGGCTGGCGTTGAGTCATCCCGCGATCATGGTGACGATTGTGGTGATTTTCCTGATCGCGTTTATTTGGGTTGCGCCGAAGGCCTTCCGGTTGTTGAGAATTGAGTTTCTTGCGTCGATGGCGTTGCTGAAGAAGTGCTACCTGGCAGCAAAGCAGTACGTAACTGGTTTTGGGCAGCATCGAGGGTTGGCGACGGCTGGTGCAGAGTTTACGGTACCGATCGATGTGGTTGGTGGGGGTGCGGCGGTTGATGACAGTGACGATGTTCCCGAGCACATCTTGCATCGGCTCGATAATAAGTTTGGGTCACGAGGTCGTCGATTTTTTATTCGTTGCACGGCAGGAAAGGGCGTGAAGAAGCTGCGCCACTCGGTGGGTTATCTTCAGATCGATGACGACAGTCTGGTGTTTGTGACTAAGCGAATGTTCCGTATGCGCGAGCATGAGATCGAGCGAAGCACGATTGAAGATATTCAGTTCAAGAAGCGGCTGCTGTTCGACAGATTAGTCATTCGCGCCGGCGGAAAACAGCAGCAGTTCTACTTCTTCAAAGACATCGGAAATCGCGGCAGCCGCGCGTACGAGATGCTGCAGGTCCACAAGAAATAACTGTAGGGGTGGCCCTCCGTGGCCACCCCAGCGTGGCAAATTCTATCAAGAATCTAAGCCTGGGGCGGCCACGGAGGGCCGCCCCTACAGTTGCGCTTATCTAAAGATAAATCCTTTTTGAAACGGATCATCCGGGTCAAAGTAGAATTCGTTGCGGCCGGTGATTGATGCCGTGCCGCTAACTTCTGGAATGACCGCGTCGTGCGGTCCGAACTTCGTCACTTCCACGACCTCAACCGACATCGTACTTCCGAGGATACTCTCAATCGATACACGCTCATTCAAACCTAACTCACCTTTTGCGAAGTGCAAAGCCGCACGCGCACTCACGCCGCTGCCTGTTGCCGAGCGATCGAGTTCGCCTTCCGCAAAGACGCAGGCGTTGCGACTGTGATGTGAGTGGTCGAGCGCTGGTGCGGTGAATATCGTGCCGTAGAGAAAGCTCAGGTCTTCCTCAAACGGATGTTTGATCGGGAAGCTGTTCATCACCGCGCGTTTAATCCGCCGACCGTAGTCGATGATCCGATCGAAGTGTTCGGGTGTCAGTTGGATTCCAACGGTCGGCGCGTCGACGAAGGCGTAAAACGCGCCACCATAAGAGACGTCAAACTCAATCGAGCCGATACCCTCAACATCAACACGCTGCTCGCGCAGGTAAAGAAATGAAGGGACGTTGCGAAAAGAGGCTTCTGTAACTTTGCCGTCGGAAACAGCAGCGCGCGCGAGAATCCTGCCTGCGGGTACGTTGAAAGTTATCTCCTGCTTATCGACTAATTGTGTTTCAACTACGAGTTTCGTGAGCGCGATGATCGCATGCCCGCACATCGTGCTGTAGCCTTCGTTGTGCAGGAAGAAGACGTCGAAGTCAGCGTCATCAGATGAAGTGATGACGGCGCCATACATATCCGCATGACCGCGTGGTTCCCACATCAGGCCAGTGCGCAAGTGATCGTAGTGATCGCGAAAGTACCGTCGCTTTTCTATTACGGTTCGTCCTTCAATTAGAGGCAATCCATCGATGATGACCCGCAGCGGCTCACCACCGGTATGCATTTCGATCGTGGTGACACGCGTCCAGTGTTCGGGCGGTCGCCAATCTATGAGATGGTTCATTAACGAGGAATATTAGCCGCGGATGACGCGGATTAAAAACGCGGATTTTCTGTGCACACTCACACGGTTTCGGAAGGCCGAAGCTTGTTTGACCACAGCCAGTGAAGGCCATACCAGAAGAAGAAACTTACGACGTAGCCAATTAAGACATTAGGTGCATTGAAGTGTGGATCCCTTCCGGCGAAAAGGGTGATGGCAAGCGCTGGTACAAGAGTCACGATCAGGAACGTCCAGAATGCGATGCGCAACGGTCTAAACCGAGTTAGCTTTATCAGAAGGAACACAATTAGGTTTCCCAATATGCCCGTGAACGCGATCGCGTCGAGCACGTAACCAAAGAAGAGAATCGAGGAAACCTGGTGAGATCTGCCGTAGTTCAGTAGCAGCAATGCAGCGAGAATTATCAAAACACATCCCCCGATCGCCAAGAGGTCATTACGCAGGTTACTCATAAACGTGTTCTCCTTCCTTATCTTTTCCAGATGTTCTCGCGGCGCTGTACGAACAAGATCGATCAGCGTGCGGAGCCATATCCGCGTACGCGCCGGAGCGGTGGGCGCGTCTCGCTGGCAGTCAAGGAGCAGTAAGACCATCTGCGATCCATACTCCTGCCGAAACTCTCGCGGATAGGCAATTAACAGGATCGAATAGATCGAGAGAAACCATCGGGTATCTTTACTTACACTTCTACTCATCAACCTGATTTGGTCCGTGGTAACAGTTTCTTCGCACGCGCAGATCTCACCATCTGCTCCAAACGTTGCGCTTCGGCAGTAGCAACGCGAAAGCCAAAATCAGTCAGGCGGTAATAGCGGCGGCGCTCATCGTCGAGCTCCGGATCGGGGCGCTCATCGAGCTCTTCGATTAGACCATCCGCCATCATGCGCTTGATCGATCCATAGAGCGTACCGGGGCCCAGCTTTACATTCCCCTCCGTGCGCTCATCGACTTCACGCATGATGTGATAGCCGTGACGTTCTTTGTCAGCCAGTGCCAGCAAGATGTGGAACATGGCCGGAGTTAGGGGCAGAAACTCCTCTGGTCTGCGGGTGGGTACCTTCACAGATTGTTCTCAGAATGTTTGTTAACTATATCGCGCGCCGATATAGTATTCAGACGTACAGGTATTGTCAATAGTTAAAACGCTGATGACGCGGATTAAAAACGCGGATATTATTTCGCCCCAGCATGCCGAAGATAAAACCTATCGACAAACTCGACACCAAAGCACGCACCTTGCGCGATCATCATCGAGCACGTCACACGCCGAGTGGCTTCGCCTTCGCCCTTGCAGACAGCATCGACTATCTCGATCACGCGCACTGGCAAAAGGTCACGCCCCAGGGTTCGCTGTTCTTCTCACCGCGATACCTGCGCGTGCTCGAAGAAGCGGGACCGGAGAACCTGCGCCAGTGTTATGCACTCATCTTCCATGAGAAAGAACCGGTCGCTGCGGTTGCGGCTCAGTGCGTGAGCGTCTCGATGGCGCGTCTGCGGAAAACGTCGACGGCGAACGATCCGCTCAGCCGTCACGAAGAAAAGATGTTCGTCTGCGGCAACCTGCTTTCGTGGGGCATGCACGGGATTTCCTTCGCACCCAACGTGGACCAGCAAACACTCTGGCCCGCTGTTGCAGAAGCGATCTATCGTCTGCGGCGCGTCGATAAGTTATTCGGCGATACGGCGTTTGTGATGGTCAAAGATATTACTGACGCTTACGCCTCAGCAGCGACCGCACTCGAACGTTTCTCGTATCGAGAACTCGAAACCGAGCCCAACATGGTGCTTGATATTTCGCCGCAGTGGAAAAGCTACAACGACTACATGTCGAGTCTCACGTCGAAGTATCGCAAACAGGCGAAACGGATCGAGAAGGAAGTAGACGCCGCCGGCTGTACGGTTGAAGAGATCAAACTCGACGAGATTAAGCGCAACGCCGAACAACTACACGCGCTCTATTTGCAGACTCACAAGAACGCTCGACTCCGGCTCGTGACGTTGCCGGTCGCATTTCTGCCGACACTGGCTGAGCGACTCGGCGATGACATGCGCTTCACTGTCTTGCGACGAGGTAATGAGTTGCTGGGTTTTGTAACGACAGTCAAAGACGGCGAGACAGCGGTAGGTTATTACATCGGCTTCGATCGCAAGGCGAATAAAGACATTCCGATCTACTTTCGTTTGCTCCAGTCAGTGGTGGGCCATGCAATCGCGCTCGGATGTAAACGACTCTCACTGGGCCGCACCGCGCTCGAGCCAAAAGCACGTCTCGGGGCTCGACCCGATCCGATGCGTGTGTGGATACGTCATCGCATTCCGATGTTGAATCTGATCGTGCGCGGGCTTCTGCATACGATTGACGATCACGAAGAACCACCACAGCGCAATCCGTTTAAGTGATATTATTAGCCGCAAAAAGGCGCAAAATGCACACAAAGAACAAACCATTTGTCGCTTCGTTAGGCGTAAGTGTGTTGCTGATCGCGTTGACGCTCAGCGCAACTGCACAAAACACAAGGCTGCCGAACCAGATACTATTCGACGACTTCAGCTACGCCAATAAAGAACAACTCAAAAAGAACGGCTGGATCGTTCGCACTGTCGACGGCTGGCCCGGCGTGCCCGGTGCAAAGTGGTTAGACACAAACGTGACGCTTCTCAAAGATCCGAATAATGCGAAGAACCGGATCCTGCGCATGACCTCTTCAACAGACGGCACTCCCGCGAACACAACGCAAACGCAGATCTGTCATCAACGCAAGTATCTCGAAGGCACCTACGCCGCTCGCGTTCGTTTCTCCGATGCGCCGATTTCGGGGCCGGACGGCGATCAACTCGTGCAAAGCTTCTACACCATCAGCCCTCTGAAAGCGCCGATGGATCTCGACTACAGCGAGCTCGATTGGGAATACCTGCCGAACGGCGGCTGGGGCATCGATGGTCCAACACTCTATTCGACAACGTGGGAGACTTTTAGCCCCGAGCCCAACTGGAAGAAAGACAACGTGTTCAAAACAGCGAACGGCAACCAGGGCGGCTGGCATACGCTCATTACTCAAGTCACCGGCGGCAAGGTCACGTATTTCATCGACGGCAAATTATTCGTCGAGCATGGTGGCGAGTATTATCCGGAAGACACGATGTCGATCAATTTCAATCTCTGGTTCATCCGCGATGGGATGATTAGCGCGAAAGAGTTGCGCAAATACGAGGAAGACATCGACTGGGTTTTCTTTCAGGCCGGCGCCGGAATGACGCCGGAACAAGTTGAAGCAGCAGTCGCTGATCTGCGACGACAGTCGATCAAGTTCCGCGACACAGTGCCACCGAAAACGCCTGCACTCGAGTCGCCATGCAACTTCTGATTAAGCACAGAACCGAGCGCGGTAGCGCCGGGTCAAACGCATGACAGAGCCGTGAACGGGAAGCTTGACCCGGCGCTACCGCGCTCGGTTCTTCACCGTGCCGCGGATGTTCAGAAACGCGAGGCAAAATTGGAGGAAGATGAGGGCGTAAGCACGATCGTGTACACCCCAAACGATCCACAGCACGTTGCTCAGGAGAAATAGCCAGAACCCCCAGTTGCGCTTAAACTTTCTCTGAGAGCCAACCATCCAAGCAGCGATAACCGTCACCACCATCGACGGCCACTGGAGCGCGTTAAGTATGTCCATTGAGCTATTGAATAACGAGCTGGTTGCAGCCTACAACTCGGCGGACGTCGACGCCGTTGCACACCTCAACGCGGTATTTCATAGTTCTCTCAACGCCGAGCAAATTCGTCACTTCGTGCGCGACAGGCTGATGTTTCTTCCGGGCTACGAGCAACACACTTTTGACGTGTTGACACTCGCCGATGCGCAACAGCTCTTTGCTGGTCTTTATGGTTTTAAGGATTGGGATGAGCTCGAACGTACCGCCAATGAACCGCCGCACGACCTGCATTCTGCTCCTGTCGTGAGGAGTTCCATTCCTCCGTTCTTTCAGATCGACTGGACAAACAACAGCATCGGGCCGTGCCAACCGATGTCAAACAGAGACTGGGAAGATCTTTTCGGGGTTGTGAAAGAGTTGAAACTGACAGCAGTTCACTCGAACAACATGATGGGTGACGAGGATCTGGAGAAGCTTTCGCGACTCGATCAGGTAACGTCGCTGCACCTTAGTGGTTCGCAGTTCATAACAGACAGAGGCTTGCAGCATCTCGCTCGCATGCCGCAACTGCGCGAGCTCCGGCTGAGTCATTATCCCGGCGGCGGCGTGACTGATCGCGGACTCGAAGCTCTACAACACTTACGCGACCTGCGCGTGTTTGAAATGTGCTGGCAGAGCGGGATTACTGACAACGGAATCTCGCATCTGCGCCACTGCGAGCAACTCGAGGAAGTAGACTTGCTGGGCACTCACACTGGCGACGGTGCGATTGCGGCACTCACGGGAAAACCAAAGCTGCGAAAATTCAAGACCGGCCGCAGTGTCACTGATGAAGGACTCTCGCTGCTGCATCAATTCCCCGCTTTTAAAACCTGGGACGGAGGCGAAGTTAAGTATGGCTTGATGTCTTTCGGCGCCGACCCCACAAACCTCCTGATTGATGGACCATTCACGCGCGTCGCGGCGCTGAGTGGACTCGACGGACTATTCGGGTTGAGCTTCTTTCGTCACACGTCAAACGTGCGTAGCGACGATCTTCAGTCGCTCAAAGCCTTGCCGAATCTCGGCTTCTTCGGTTGCCCGGGCGAGATTTGCGACGACGAGGCGATGCGACACATCGCGGCGCTTCCGAAACTTCGCATGCTGATGGCCCAGGGAACAGTGGCGACTAACGCTGGATTTAAATCATTGAGTAAGTCGAAGACGATTGAATATATCTGGGGTCGTGAGTGTCCAAACCTCACGGGCGCGGGCTTCGCTTCACTTGCAGAAATGCCGGCGTTGAAAGGCTTGGCAGTGAGTTGTAAGTTCGTTGACGACGCCGCTCTCGCGAAGCTGCCGAGTTTCCCCGCGCTCAAAGAGCTGATGCCGATGGACGTTAGCGACAAAGGTTTCCGCCACGTCAGTCGTTGTCGTCAACTCGAATCACTAATCCTCATGTACTGCCGCGACACGACCGACGTTGCCACCGAACACATCAAAGCACTGCCCAACCTCAAGAAGTATCACGCCGGCTACACACAGATTACCGATCGAACTCTCGAGATTTTGAGCAGGATGAGTTCACTTGAAGAACTGTCGTTAGAAGGATGCAAAGGGATCACAGATGCCGGTTTAACTGCGCTCACCGCTCTTCCGAACCTGCGCGAACTCTCCGTCGGCAACTCTCCAAAAGTAACACGCGAAGCCATCTCAGCCTTCCCAAACAACATCCGCGTCAACTACTCCTCGCATTAAGCCGGTACACAAAAAGCACAAAAAGGCACGAAGGTTTTTTATGTGCCTTTTGTCTCTTTTGCGTCTTTTGTGGCCTCCATCTTATGTCGCAGCCATTCGTCGATGCTCTCGCGAATGAACGCGCCCATGTCTTCAACTCGCGCGCCGACTCTTCCCAGAACTCCTTGAACTTACTTGAATCGAACGCAAAGGTATGCGCGCGCCCAAATCCTCTCGCCTTCGAGCCGCTGCCGGCGGGAAGCTCATTAACTGTAGTGGCGATGGCCTCGCGACAGCTCGCAGCGTATTACGAAGACGAGGTTAGACCAGCAGCGTAACCCGCTGCGCGCGCGATTCGTCGCAGGGCAGTGGAAGACTTTCGAGGGCAGCAATCGTCGCTTCGTCATGTTCTTTATCAACGAGCGGTCTTGCAAGCGCTTCGATCTTTTCGAGCAACGCTTCGTCCAGAGCCACCCGGCCATTCGTGCGCGTCGTTTCGCTTTTACTGAAGCGCAAAGCTCGATGGCGTGTTATCGCCGACAACCATGCACCAAACTTGCGCGGCTCTTCGATTCCCGGCAATGCCTTGAAAGCGAGTAGTAGGGAATCTTGCGCAACATCTTCGGCGTGATCGGCGCCGAAGATCGTCCTCGCCAATCTCACTACCGGTACCGCACCACGAGCTCTTCAAACGCCTCTAAATTGCCCAGAATCGCCGCGACCACAAGCAGCTCGTCAGGCGACTCAGACGGACCCATCACCACTCCAGCTCTCGATAAAAACGTCCTTCATTGTGTATAGAGACATGTTACGAGGGAAAAGTTAGGTGAGTTTGGGAAATAAATTGGACGCACTCAATCTTTCAACGCTAAAATCCACGTAGTTCCCAGCGTGTCACTCGGCGCGTTAACCCCTTCCAAACCCCAAGGAGCAAGGTGCGCAGTTCGCTGAAAAATTACCTGTTGGGATTTGTAGCACTCGCCACAGCCGTGCTGTTGCGCTGGTTTCTCGATCCCCTCATGGGAGATGCGCTGCCCCTCGTCACAGTCTTTGGGGCGGTTGCGGCGGCCGTGTGGCTCGGCGGTTATCGTCTCGCGATCCCCATTACGCTGCTCGGCTACCTCGCCTGTTTTTACTTGTTCATTCCGACACGAGGCTCTTTCGATATCGCCCGCGCCGATGTGGTCGGATTGGTTGCATATCTTTTCACCTGTTCCCTGATCATCTTTTTCGGCGAAGCGACACGCATCGCACAAACTCGCGCTAACCAGCGACAGGAAGTTTTCAGAGTCACACTGCGAAGCATCGGCGACGCGGTGATCACTACCGACATTCAAGGATACATTACCTACATCAATGGCGTTGGCGAGACGCTAACAGGCTGGTCACATCAGGACGCCCTCGGCCAGCCGCTCGACCGCGTGTTTCACATCGTTAATGAAAGCACACGTCTACCGGTGGAGAATCCGGCCACGAAAACGTTGCGTGAAGGAGTGGTTGTCGGATTGGCAAACCACACCATCCTGATCAAAAAGGACGGCACTGACTGTACCATCGACGACAGTGCTGCGCCGATCCGTAATGAAGAGGGATACGTCTCGGGATGTGTACTGATCTTTCGAGATGTTTCCGCGCAACGTCTCATTGAGCGTAACCGGGCCAATCAACTTCACACCGCGCAACTACTCGCATCGATCGTCGAATCGTCAAACGATGCAATCATCGGCAAGACACTCGATGGAATTATTCAAAGCTGGAACGCTGCTGCGGAACAACTCTTCGGTTACACAGCCGAGCAGGCGGTGGGCCAACACATCTCGCTTGTGATCCCGCCGGAACGTTTGTCGGAAGAAGATCAAATCATCGCCAGCTTACGTGAAGGAAAACGAATCGAGCACTACGAAACCGAGCGTGTGCGGAGTGACGGCCAGCGCATCACCGTTTCGCTCACCATTTCGCCGATAAAGGATGAGTCAGGAAACGTCGTCGGCGCATCGAAGATTGCGCGCGACGTTACCGCTCAGAAGCGCGCCGAAAGCGACCGGCAGATGTTTGTCACGCTGGTCGAAAACAGCACCGATTTCATTGGCATCTGCGATCTTGAAGGTGTTCCCTTCTTCATCAATCACGCGGGACTGGAAATGGTTGGTCTAAGCGATATCGAAGAAGCGCGGCAAACGCCCGTTCAGGAATTCTTCTTTCCTGAAGACCAGGCGAAGATCATGAACGAGTTCTTTCCGGAGGTGCTGAACAACGGTCACGGCGAGATCGAGATTCGCTTTCGTCACTTCAAGACCGGCGAGCCCCGCTGGATGGCGTACAAGGTGCTGGCGCTAACGGATGCTGCTAACCAGCCGATCGCTTTTGCGACTGTCAGCCAGGATGTAACTGAACGACGTCAGCTTGCAGATGACTTGCGAAGATTAGCCGCCGATCTTTCAGACGCCGATCGCCGCAAGAATGAGTTTCTCGCCACTCTTGCTCACGAGCTCAGAAATCCGCTTGCGCCGATGAGCAACATGCTCGAAGTTGTGAAGCGCGCGGATGGTGACGGTGCGGTTCTCAAGCAGGCGCATGAAACGCTGGAGCGACAGTTAGCGCAGATGATCCGGCTCGTCGACGATCTTCTCGACTTGAATCGTATCACTCACGATCGTCTTGAGTTGCGACGCAGTGAAGTTGAGTTGTCGTCAGTGGTTCAACAGGCTGTTGAAGTGGCGCGGCCTTTGGTTGATGCAGCGGGCCACCACTTGTCTGTGGACCTCCCGGATGAGCCGATTTTCTTAAATGCCGACCGGGCGCGGCTGGCGCAGTTGTTTGGCAACTTGCTCAATAACAGTTGCAAGTACACTAGACCAGCGGGGACTATTTCGCTGAGTGCGGAGCGAGTTGGCGATGATGTGGAAGTGACAGTGAAGGACAACGGCGCCGGAATTCCGCAAGACAAGTTAGACAGTATCTTCGATATGTTTATGCAGGTAGACCGTACGTCCGAGCATTCGCAGGGCGGGCTCGGGATTGGACTGACGTTGGTAAAACGTTTGGCCGAGATGCATGGTGGATCGATCGAGGCGCGCAGTGCTGGTGAAGGACAAGGCAGTGAGTTTATCGTGCGTCTGCCGGTTCTCAGTCGGGATGAAGTTGCAGCGCAGCATGGGCCAGACGTTGCGTCAGAGTCGCAACCGCAGCGACGCGTTCTCATCGTTGACGATAATCGCGATTCGGCTGATTCGCTTGCGATGTTGATGCAGATTACGGGCAACAAGACATACATGGCGCATGATGGTGTTGAGGCAGTCGAAGCGGTTGAGAAGTATCGTCCGGAAGTGGTGTTGCTCGACATTGGTTTGCCGGGGATGGATGGACATGAAGTGTGCCGGCGTGTACGTGAGCAACCGTGGGGTAAAGACATCGTTGTGATTGCATTGACGGGCTGGGGTCAGGAAGACGATCGTCGCAAATCCGAGGAAGCGGGGTTTGACGGGCATCTGGTGAAGCCGGTTGATTACGATAAGCTGCTGGAGTTGTTGGCGTCGTTAACGAACGAGCGAGAAAGTCGATCAATTGTGAAATCGATTGTGAAGGAGAAAATTTCCCTCAATGTCATTGAATGATACCGAGGATTATTACGAGTTACTTCAGGTGAGTGACGTGGCTGAGCCGGAGACGATCAATCGCGTCTATCGCATGCTTGCACAGCGATACCACCCTGACAATCGGGAGACTGGCAATGAAGCTCGTTTCCGCGCGATCACCGAGGCCTACACGGCGCTCTCGAACCCCGAGAGGCGCGCGCAATACGACGCCACAAACCAAACACGCAAGAAGGATCGATGGCGTCTGGTCTCCGCGGGCGCGCAAACCGAGAACGACTTCGAAATGGAGCAAGTCGTCCGCCTAACAGTATTAGAGGCTCTTTACACGAAGCGCCGCGTCGACCCTCAAAACCCCGGAATATATTTGGTCGAACTGGAACGCATGATCGGCCGCCCCCGCGAGCACCTCGAGTTCACCATCTGGTTCTTGAATCAGAAAAAACTCATCAACACCGACGACGCCCGGATGTACTTGACGGCGGATGGCGCGGAGTATCTGGAGGATAGTTACAAGAACAATCTGCAACGCAAGCGCCTGCAGTCCGGAAAGGAGTAGGTTTAGTCACTCGTTTACGTGGTCAACGCAATCGCTGCAATCCATGCCAACCAATCATCGTCTATGGACTCGCGACGAGTTGATAATTGCCTTCAATCTGTACTGCAAGATCCCATTTGGTCAGATTGATGCACGCAATCCTGCCGTTATAGCACTCGCGGATGTGCTTGGTCGGACTCCTGGCTCACTCTCGTGGAAACTTGCTAATTTCGCGCGCCTTGATCCGGCACTGCAGGTGCGAGGCATCAAAGGGGCATCGCATGGTAACAAACGTGAATTCGAGGTGTGGGAAGAGTTTAATAACAACTGGGACTCGTTGGCATTTGAGAGTGAACGTTTACTTGCAGATCTCACAAAGCAGTCGGTAGAAGAGATGACCGGACTTAAAGAGGACGATTTACCGAAAGACGGACTTGAGAGGGAAAGGATAGTTAAAGTCCGCGTAAACCAACGGTTCTTTCGTACAACTGTCTTGACGTCTTATGCGTCTCGTTGCTGTATCACAGGACTCGCGATTCCAATGTTGCTTAGTGCAAGTCACATCGCGCCATGGGCCAAAGATCCGAACAATCGAATGAACCCACGTAATGGTTTGTGCCTAAACCTCCTTCACCATAAAGCTTTCGATGCGGGGCTAATAACCATCACGCCGGAATTTCGTGTTCGCGTCTCGGACGCCCTCGAAACGTCAAGCACTTCGGATTCAAACAAAACCTTCTTCACACGGTATGACAACCAACTCGCCCAGCTTCCGCTCCGCTTTTTACCTGATCCGTCGTTACTAGAATGGCATAACCAAACGATCTTTATTCCATGAACATTAGGTTCGTTTGTAGCTGTCGGAAGTTAGAATCTTGCGCGGCTCTTCTCCATCCGCACCCAAACAAAACGTGTTAAGATCCCGTGCATGAACAAGTCTTCGGCACTGGCTGATTGGACTCCGGAACAGATCGCGCTTGGCAAAAGGTGGGTCGAGACGTGGAGACTCGCCGGAGAGGATCTAGAGCGGATCAGGCGCAAGGAGATCAGGGAGCTCGATACTTATCAAACCATCTCTCTCCTTTGCGGGTCCGCGGATTACACTCAACCTCCATACGCGCCAAAGCCATGGTCGGGACTAGTCGAACTACAACGCTGGTTCAAAAAGGCAGCGGGACGTGAATGAAGTCATTCAAGCGGCTGCTGAACTGCAGGCGGTCTGTCAGGCGCAAGACTGGAAGTTTTGCTTCATAGGCGGACTGGCGCTTCAACGCTGGAGTGAGCCGCGTGAAACAGTTGATGTAGACCTTTCTGTATTCGCTGGTTTTGGAGATGAGCAGCAATTCAGTGATGTGCTTCTCAAACATTTCACCGCGCGAATTTCCGATGCCGCAACCTTTGCACGCGAACGCCGCGTATTACTGCTTCGCTCGTCAAAAGGCGTCGGCCTCGATGTCGCATTCGCTGCGTTGCCCTACGAAGCCCTGATCATTGAACGCTCGTCTTATTTTGATTATCC
>DATFDT010000238.1:0-3712 GCA_035251975.1 Pyrinomonadaceae bacterium
AATTCAACTGAAGGTGTAATCAGTAACCCAGGACAGGAGACACCAAACCGCTTATTGTTTTCAAACTACTGAGACTTCAGCGAGCGGGGGCAAGCCCCTCTTCCTGACTTGTTCATTCCTCTCAGACACGTGAAAAAGAACAAGTCAGAAAGAGGGGCTTGCCCCCGCTCGCTGAAGTCTCAGTAGTTTGAAAACAATAACCGGTTTGGAGACTCTTGCCCCGGATTACTGATTGCACCTTCAGTTGAATTGCCAACCAGCGCCGAACGGACCGTGGCGGGCGACGCCGTCCGATGGTTCTGAAGATAGAGCGCTACGACGCCGGCCACGTGCGGCGACGCCATTGAAGTGCCTGACGCAGTCGCGATCATCAGATCGCCACCGATCCACGCCGACGGAATTCCAACGCCCGGTGCAAACAGATCGAGTAGTGGTCCATAGTTCGAGAACTCTGCTCGAGCATCGAACTGGTTTGTCGCACCGACAGTTATCGCTTCCGAAACGCCTGCAGGAGAATAAGCGGACGCGTCACTGTTTCCATTCCCCGCCGCAACTACATAAACCACTCCCGCTCTGATCGAATTCCTGACTGCTGCGTCGACGGCTCTGTTGGTCTCTCCGCCGAGACTCATGTTGGCCACCGCGGGAGTGCCCAGTTGGGCCGACTGCCGGCTATGCCACGTCACGAAATTCACTCCGTTAATGACATCCGACCACGCTCCGGTGCCCTGACAGTTGAGCACACGCACACTGAACAAATGCACCTTCTTCGCCACGCCAAATGTTTGACCGCCGATAATGCCGGCCACGTGTGAGCCGTGCCCGTTGCAATCGACACCGATCACACCTTCGCTTCCAAGCGCGTCGAAGATCGCCTCGGCATGCCCGCGAAATTCGTAGTGCGTGGTGAGAATGCCGGTATCGATGACATAAGCGTTCACGCCCTCGCCGTCGTTTTGATACGCATAGCTCTTATCAAGCGGCAAGCTGCGCTGATCGATGCGGTCGAGGCCCCACGAAGCGCGTGGCTGCAGGTTGTCGCCGGCATTTGGATCGGGCGTCATGATAATCGGCTCCGAGTCAGGTGTTCCCACCGCGATCGCGCCATCCTCCACAATGAATGCGACGCGCGAATCACCGCTCATCGCTGTCGCCTGCGCCGCGATTGCGTTCAGGCGAAAGCCCTTGAGCGCGACGCTCCATGTTGTAGAGAAAGTGCCGCCGTACGTCGACGTCAGGCTCGTGGCTGTCGCAACCACGCCCGGATCAGGCGCTGGTTCGGCAATAACTGCCGCATCAGAGTCGACAGCCATCGCCATCGTCGAGACGGAGACAGCAGAAGCTTTACCGCTCACGGGAGTTGCCGCAGGTGTTGCCACCGGACTAAGGTCCGTAGTCGCCAGCACCACGATATAACGGTTGGGTATCGGATTGGCGGCCGTGTAGAACTTAGTGGACGCGGCCAGACTTTTAATCGATACAGGAAGCGAGGGCGCCAAATATAGCGAAGCGGTAGCGAGCACCAGAGCCAGCGTCTTCTTCATTCGAATTTTCTCCTAAAATCAGTTGCTGAACCATGAGGGTCTGGGCTTTGGGTCGCGGATCTTAACACACACGCAATCGCAAAAGGGATTTTGTTTCCCTGGCCTAACTAAAATTCCGAAAATGCCACGCTGATCGAGCATGAGGTGCGCGGAGAATGTGGCAGGACCACAGCAGTGAACAAAGTATCTACAGAACGGGTGCTGAACAAGGCCTACCGTCTCGCTTACTTTCTCCATCAGGATAAAAGTATCGCGACGCGGATCGTCGCGGCTGCCACGCTCAGGTTGAATGTCGCGATGGCGAGCCAGAGCAAGCGGCTTTACTACATCCCTGTCGGAAGATTCTCGCGCGGCGAGTCGCGCCGGACTGACGCCATTCGCAACAAAGCCCTGTTCAGCGACGTTCACTTGCTTCAGCGTCTGGTCTATGTCGAATCCGAACCTTTTGAGCGTCAGAAGGAGCGCGCCGCCCAGCTCGCGCCGCCTGACGTTCACGCTGCCGGCGACCCAGCCACTGACGAAGACCTTCTCGTTTATTTCATCAAGCATCTCGTGAGAATTACGACAAAGAGAAACGCCTTCTACGTTACGCTCGGTGTCAGCCGCCTCCTTCACAGCTACAGCACGCTTGAAACCATGGAAATTTATAACGCAGTGATCGGTGAGCCCGAGCGGGTCAAGGACGACTACTATTACCGCTCGCGTAAAGCCGTCTTGATGCATGAGATGTATGAGCGCTTTGGTCGGTTGATCCGAGCCTGTCGCCAGCGAAGAGGCGAAGAGAGGTTCGAGACTCAACCCGGCTCAAGCGAATTGCGGTCTCTCATAAGAGAGTGCCTGCGCCTATTCACCCCCTGGGATACGCAATGCTCCGTGCCGCGTGACTTCGATCCGCTTAAGTCCGTCATTGCGGCGCTGACGTCGAAGAGTAGCGCCGAAGAAAACGAAATCGAAGTCAATCGCATTCACGCGGTCCTGCACCCGGATTGTTTTGCGAGCCTGGTCGCGGCGTTCGGCTACAGCCCGCCGGAAGAGCGAATGGAGTTGCCGCGTTTCTACCTGGACCAGTCGGACGATCAGTCGCCGCCCCGGCAACGTAGCGCGCCTGCCGATCTGAGCGCCGAAGAACTTGCTGAGATCAACCACATGCTTGACGAGCAGGCCGGGCGTCGTCGCGGTGCGTCACCTGGCGCTGTGATACGCATCATGGTTGATGGTGTAGAACGAGGCCGATTGAATCCTGCTGAACAGTCGAGCATTAGCTTTAGCGCTGATGAGGACGCAGAGATTATCGAAGTGAAGTCAAGAGACTCGAGTGGGGATCTCCTGTTGGCGACGCACGTGCTCAGTTCTTTTAACGACGCGGCGATTGTCTCTTCAATCCGTTTGGAAGGCGGTCAGGATCTGTCGCTCAGTATTACGAGGAGGCAGATCGAAGCGAATGGGGGTGCTGATCTGTTGGTCGAGTTCGGCTACCGGGAAACAGCGCCGCGGAGAGCTGCACGTTTGTGGTGGCACCGGCAGAAGCTTCGTCTCAGGCCGGAGGGAGATCCGAATTCGCGCAGTATGTGGGCCGGCGCAATTCTCGTGGCAAGTGTGCTGGTGGTTATTTGCCTGACGAGTTATCTCGCGTACTTGATGCTGAGATCGCGTCCAACAAGTGAAGTAGCGCAGACGAGTGTCGTTCAGCCCGTTCCGCCTGGTCCAACTCCCGTCGCGCAAGCGATCAATCCGCCGCCAATTACAAACAAGCCCACACCGAAAAAGCGATCAACTGCAGCGAAGGCGCCTGGTGAAGACGTTGGCGATGCGGTCCGCAGCAGCACTGCAGTACCCAATCTGAAGCTTAGCGAGGTAAAAAAGATCTACATAGAAATCCGTGGCGACGCGGCGCTCAACGACTTACGCGGCAACATCGTTGAGAGCTTGAACTCGAGCGGCGTCGTCACAGCAACGACCAACGCCGACGAAGCAGACGCAGCCCTGAAAATCGTCGTCTCGCAAACCGGCACGTCTGCTCAACTGGTCAACGCACGTGGAACAGTTCTTTGGCGAGGACGCAACACAGTCGCGTCCGATATAGTCAAAGACCTGTTGTCCCAGATCAGAATCGTGCATTAGGCGCCTAAAGCTCAGCAGCGGGGGCAAGCCCCTCTTCCTGACTTGTT
>DATFDT010000239.1:0-10817 GCA_035251975.1 Pyrinomonadaceae bacterium
GGATTGGACGAGCGGGGGCAAGCCCCTCTTCCTGACTTGTTCATTTTCCTTAACTTATTTGACATTCAGCGCGGCGCGGAAGAGTTTGTTGCAGTCTTCTTCTAACACACCTCCAACCACTGCACACTTACGGAACGCAGCAAGCCGTGCAAGCTCTTCCGCGCGAATGTCGATGGCCCACACGTCGACGCTCTTCAGGAACGGTATCGACGACCCAAAGACCACTCGCTTAATCCCCGCCCACGCGACCGCACCCTGGCACATCGCGCAGGGCTCGGCGGTCGTGTAAAGCGTCAACCTGGTCCAGTCGATCCCCGGATGAGCCGCGGCGCACTTATTGATCGCATCCATCTCACCATGCCACGTCGGATTATGAACTGAACGATTCCAACCCTCCCCGACAACTCTTCTCTCCTCGTCCACCAACACCGCTGCAAACGGATACTTCAAATTATTCCCAGCCAACCGGATCGCTCTCCTCATATGCGACTCGTCATCCGGTTCGACGAGTGAGTTTGCAACTATCTTCTTCCCAACAACACCAATCACCGCCGTCGACAACAGATTGCGAAGCAAAGCCCGCCGCTCCATAAATGTCCTCCATCTATTTGATCGTGATATCATGCCGACCGATTCAGGGCCTCCCAATTTGGTTCTCACGTGACGCTCAGCACGTCGACCTGGACTCGCATTCCCCTACAACTTCGACGTCAATTCAAAAGGGGCGCAGCACCCATTGAGGAGGAAGTATAATGGCGAAGCCAAATAGCTCTACCAACAAATTCTCGTCACACACAACTAAAATCTTGTTTCTAATACTGACTACCTTTTTACTGGCCCTGACTGCTCAGGCGGCCGCGCCGGTGGGCCAGACGATTTGGATACGCGCGTCTGCAAACGGTCAGTTCACATCGGCCGATCAAAACCGCGGCTCGTGGGCGCCACTCGTCGCTGATCGCACTGCCGTCGACGCGTGGGAGCAATTTCAGGTGATCGACGCCGGCGGCGGTTTCATTGCTTTCAGATCGATCGGCACGGGTCTCATCGTATCGGCAGATCAAGCGCGTGCAGCGTGGGCGCCGCTGGTTGCCGATCGTGCGACTATCGGCACGTGGGAGCAGTTTACCTGGACAGACATTGCCGGTGGCGCCTTCACACTTCGAGGCAGAGGGAACAACCGTTTCGTTTCGGCTGATCTCAATCGCGGCGCCGCCCTTGTGGCTGATCGCACGGCAGCGAGTACGTGGGAACAGTTTACGTGGGGCGCAGTTGGCTCACAGCCGCCGCCTCCAGCGTCGGGAGCGCCACCGGGATTTCCTAATCTGCGTTGGTCCGATGAGTTCAATGGGTCCACCATCAATTCAGCAAACTGGGGCTTCGATCTCGGTGGTGGCGGCTGGGGCAACAACGAGCTTGAGAACTACACGAACAGATCAGTGAACGCGCGGATAGAAAACGGCAACCTCATAATCGAAGCGCGACGAGAGAACTTTGGCGGCAGCGCTTATACCTCTGCGCGAATGAAAACGCAGGGTAAACAATCGTTCGGCATCAACACGTGGGTCGAGGCACGCATCAACGCGCCGGAAGGGCAGGGCATCTGGCCCGCTTTCTGGATGCTCGGTAACAGTATCAGCACAGTTGGCTGGCCGTCGTGTGGAGAGATCGACATCATGGAGATCCAGGGCCAGAACCCATTCAGAAACTTCGGCACGATTCACTGGGCCGATGTGAATGGACAACACGCCTCGTTCGGTGGAACTTTCAATTCGTCCACCTCGCTTACGGCTGGCTTCCATACGTTCGCGATTTCGCGTACCTCAACAGCAATCAAGTGGTACGTCGATCGTGTGCAGTATGCGGAAGCGAACATCTCGGGCGGAATCAACAGCACGTCCGAATTTCAGGGACCATTCTTCATCATTCTCAACGTTGCGGTTGGTGGAAACTTCGTCGGCAATCCCGACGGCAGCACTGTGTTTCCGCAGCAGATGCAGGTAGATTGGGTGAGAGTCTGGGGTCAATAAGAAATTAGCCGCGGATCTATCCCCCTAGATCCGCGGCTACAATCAATTGCCAGGGGACGAGTTTGAAATTCTGTTTGCCTTTATCATCCGCGCCATCCTGCGCGATGAAAACTCCGTTCGGAAATTGCGGCCCGAGATTGGCAGTCGTTACATGTATCCCGTCAGTCTCAGTCACGTTGTCGACCGCACTGCCGGCGACGATGCGAAATGATTTCACGTACGTGTTATCACCTTCACGACGATAAATCGCGAACGTGCTGTTGCCCTGGCTCGATGCAATCAGGTATCCCTTGCCGTCGCTTCCGTAAGCGATCGTGAGTCCTTCGACGTCGGCCACCAGACTGCCGCCCGGTCTCACTCGATCAACTTCTTTGCGCGTGGCTTCGGCATCGGGTTCCGCTGAATACTTCCAAATGGCAACGTCCTCTTCTCCAACGTAAAGATAGCCAAGCTCGTCGTCAGCAACGCAGCCTTCCAACTGCGAGCCGACTTTGATTTGCCTGACTCTCTTCGCTGACATGCCTTTGCGGGTGTCGAATAACTCATACTGCTCGACCACGCCCTGCTTACTCGTCACGAGGTAATACAACTTTCCGGTTTTACTACTCTTGTACATGCACGACCCGTAAGCTTCGATCGTTTTGATCTCCTCTGCCGCGACATTTTCCAGTCGCCGTGTTTCGGCATTGATCCTGTAGATCGCGATCGAGTTGTTACTCCGATTGCTTGCAGTGACTAGTTCGTCACGACTATCCACGTTATTCATTTGGCCGTCAGCAAGAGACTGAATCTCCTTGCCTGTCAGATCGTAGACAGCGAGGCCGCGCTTCTTATTCGTTCCGATCACAAGACTTTGCGCTGGGTCCGACGGGTTGAGCCAGAGAGTCGTGTCATCGGCAGAGTCGCCACCCGTGTCGAACGGCTCCGTCTCCACCGCAGCGGCAACCTCGAGGATGCGAGCTTCACTCTTCGTCCTCGCTCGTCCGCCGCGATGGCTGATTACGACCAGCGTTAAGGCCAGCAGCAGCGCGCCAAGCCAAACGGATGTGTACAGCGTTTGTTTCTTCACGTTATGCTTTTGTGCCTCTTCGTGGCCCTATTTTGGATCGACTGGTAAGCCTGCCTCAACCCACGCATCGAATCCGCCGTAAAGCGGATGGACATTTTTCCAACCACGTTCACTGAGTTCCTGCGCCACACTGGCGCTGGATGCTTCGTGCGGTCACGTGCAGTAGGTTATCACTGCGCGATCCTTTGGTATCTCATTGAGATGTTCCTCGACCTGATCGGCAGGCACGCGCAGAGCATTCGGCAGTTTCCGATCCGACTCTCCCCACGCCGTCGGATTGCGTGTGTCGACGAACGTAAATTGTTCGCCACGATCAAGACGCTCTCGTATTTCGTCCGTAGTGATTCTAGTTGCTTCCATTACCACCTCCACCTCCAACAACTTACCGGAATCATTTGTAATTTCTAGTGGAGTTTTGTGGCAAAAAGATGACTTTGACTAACGTCTCTGAGCCTGGACATTGTTAAGCTTTAATCGCCACAAAAACGCACAAAAAAGCGCAAGATATCAGGCGAACATTTCCGTGTTTTTGTGCATTTTTGTGGTTAAAACAAGTAAGGAGTAAAAAGATGAACATCGGAATCATTGGTGCAGGTCATATCGGCGGTGCGCTTACACAACGTCTGAGCGCACTCGGTCACAAGGTATTCGTCGCTAATTCGCGTGGTCCCGAAACGCTGGCTGAACTTGCGCGCGAGACCGGCGCGACGCCCGTGTCAATTCATGAAGCAGCACGAAACGGAGACATCGTCATCGTCACTATCCCGGAGAAGAACATTGCGAAGCTGCCGCGTGATTTGTTTGCAGGAGTCTCGGATGACGTGATCGTCATCGACACCGGCAACTATTACCCGCAGCAGCGCGATGGTCGCCTCGATGGTATCGAAGAGGGCGCGACCGAAAGCCGCTGGGTTTCGCAACAGCTCGGCCGTCCTGTCGTAAAAACTTTCAATAACATCTACGCCGATCACCTTCTGCGCCAAGGCAGGCCCGCAGGCACTCCCGGACGCATCGCACTGCCAGTCGCAGGTGACGACAGCGAAGCGAAAGCGACGGTAATCAAGTTGCTTGATGAGCTCGGCTTCGATGGCGTCGATGCCGGTACGATCGACGAGTCGTGGAAACAGCAGCCGGGCACTCCTGTTTATGGAACTGATTTCGACGCCGACGGCGTGAAGAAAGGACTGTCGCAAGCGAGTAAAGAACGCAAACCGGAATGGCGAGCGGCGAAGGCTGGTTCAACGAGAGCTTAAGCGAAACAAGATAATCAGCAGCGGGGGCTTGCCCCGGGGTTCTCAAAGCGCCTCGCGTTTACATTTTGCCACACAAACTTGTTAGTTTCAGCAGGACTAATTCATGGTCCAGCGTTACAACTGATGAGGAATAGAGAGAACGGTCCAAGGGAGGTGTTGGCGAAATGGCAAGATACGGTAAGAAGGCCGGCAAAAAAGTCGAGCGGGCGATGCACGAGATGAAGGAAGGCACTCTGAAGAGCGGCCGCTCGGGCAAGAAAGTCACGAGTAAGAAACAGGCGATCGCGATTGGACTATCGGAGGCGCGCAAGGAAGGCGCCAAAGTTCCGAAGAAGAGTTCGAAGAAGGGTGGTAAGAAGTCCGGCAAGAAGCGATCGTCGAAGAAGCGTACTTCGAAGAAGAAATAAATCCGATCATAGACATGGCGATTGGCTTTGGGCTTACTGCGCTGGAACCGCAAACTTGATCACGTGGTCGCGCGCGATGACAAAGAGCTCGTTCTTGTCATTGAAAGTCATTCCGAACGCCATGCCTTTCGATTGGATGAGCGCCAGGTAGCGTCCATTTGCGTCGAAGACCTGAATGCCTTTCATGTCGCCGACATAAATACGCCCGTACCCGTCCACTGCGATCGAATAAGGCGCACGAAACTGGCCCGGCTTATCGCCGTCGCTGCCGAAGCGATTCATGAACTTTCCATCGCGTCCAAACTTAAAGACGCCGTTATTGAACCTGCCGAGTGCGTAGACATAGCCCGCGCCGTCAACCGCGACTCGCATCGCCAGCTCTGAATCACCACTGGCGCCACTGATCGCCTCGGAAATAGTCCGAACATGCTTGCCGTTTGCGTCGAATACGACAATGTCGTCTCGATTGCTTTGCCATGCAGTTACTAATCCACCGTCTGCTGCCACCGTCACATCATCAAAGCCATTTCGTTCGTATTGCAGCGTGCCAAGCTTCTCGCCGGTCTCACCGCGATAACGATCGATGCGTCCGCCCTCGGCGACATAGACCGTTCCTTTGCGATCGGCTGCAAAGCCGCGAATCAGTGTCTTTCGATCGCCGATACTCCATTGCGTGACAAACTTACCCGCAGGATCGAACACTTGAACTCGCCCGCCCGTGTACTCGGCTACATAGATCCGTCCGGCGCCATCGACGCCAATACTGCGCGCGTCGTTGAACATGCCCGGACCAATTCCTTCGCTCCCAAACTCGAGCAGAACATTCGCGAAGGTGTTGGTGCTCTCCTTCTTGGGAGTGGTTGGAATGACGGGCCTGGTGGGTTCTTTAACTGCGCGGCTTACAGAAAAGAAGGCCGAACCTATTGCGCCAAACGCGGCGAGGAGGCCGACAATTACACTGATTAAGGGAATCGCTAACACCAGCAAGATCCATTTGGGAAACTTCGAAGACCCAAAATGGACGCGGATGATCTGTGCCGGTTGTCCGGCGAGTTCGTTTGGGGCAATCAGTTGGCTATGACAGTAATCACAGCGCACGGTGGATTTCGCGGCGCTCGTGGGACGTTCATATTTTACCGGCGCTCCACACTTGGGACAGTCAAAAGTTTGCGGCATATTTACGAAGACTCACCTCGGCGGACGCGTATCTTAACCGAAAAGTCCGAAATCTCTGATCGTTTTCTCTACGGCCTCTGCGTTTAAATTTGCCATTAATCGCAGAGAACGCCGAGATACGCAGAGGGCCGCAGAGAAGACGAGCTTGAAGATTACCACGGCGGGCTGGAGCAGCCGACTGCTTTTGTCCATGAACAGCATTCAGTTTCCATATCGAATGGTTCATAGATTCCGCAGATTCCATAAATCAAATCGGTGTAATCTGTGGATAAGCAGCTTGACAGACCGCTCGAAGAAAAGTATCTTGACATCAAGATATTTATGACAACGAAAGCAGACAAGCTGGAATCTTTAACAGGCGGTAGTGGCGTGCACGTTTTCCTCGTGTTGTGGAAGGCGTTGCGGGCGGTCGAGGCGTACGCGCAGAACAGTATCTCGCAGCTCGAAATGTGCGGCAGCGACTTCGCCATTCTCGAAGCCGTTTTGCACAAAGGGCCACTTCCAATCAACGAAATCGGAAAAAAGATCATGTTGACGAGTGGTTCCATAACAACCGCGGTCGATCGGCTGGAAGACAAAGGCCTGGTCGAGCGACGCGCTCATGGCACCGACCGGCGCGCAAAGGTCGTTCACTTAACTAAAGACGGCAAAAAACTGATCACACGCGTCTACGCGGATCATGCCGTCGACATGGAGCAACTCGCGGCTGCCTCGCTGAGCAAAAAGGAGCGGGAAACACTGATTAAGTTGTGTAAGCAGATCGGATTTGAGGCGGCTGATCGGCTTGGTACAAACAGAAAGGAACGAAGTGAGTAAAGTATTGAAGTCAGAGATTAAAGGACGCACGGTGGCTGGAATCGTGAACAGCATCGAGACTTTGGAGGGAGGCGGCTTCCTCGTGCGCCGGCCTTTTCCAACGCCCGCGTTTTCAGAATTTGACCCATTCCTGTTACTCGACGAGATGGGACCGATGGAGGTCGGACCGGGCGAAGCAAAGGGCGCGCCGGATCATCCACATCGTGGATTTGAGACGGTGACTTACATGTTGTCAGGTGAGATGGAACACAAAGACTCGCGCGGGCATGCTGGAAGTTTAAGACCCGGTGACGTGCAGTGGATGACTGCCGGAGCCGGTGTTGTTCACTCGGAGATGCCGAGTGCTGAATTCGATCGCGCCGGCGGGCGAATGCATGGTTTTCAACTCTGGGTAAATCTTCCGAAGCGTGACAAGATGATGAAGCCGCGCTACCAGGAGATCCCGAGCTCGCAGATTCCGAAAGCGACTTCGGTTGATGGACTCGTGAACGTGACGGTGATCGCCGGTGAAGCGTTGGGCCAGAAAGCCGTCATCGAGACGCGCACACCGATCATTTATCTCCATTACCGGATCAAGCCGGGTGGCTCGGTCGTTCAATACGTGCCACGCAGTTACAACGGTTTTGCGTACGTGATCGAAGGTGAAGGGAAGTTTGGAGCTGAGAAAGAGCACGGTGTGGATGGGCAGATGGTTTTACTCGCGCCGGATGGTGACGAAGTACGCATCGAGAATCCATCGGATGCCACTGGGACGCTCGAAGTATTGCTCATCGCAGGATTGCCTTTGAACGAGCCGGTCGCGCGTTATGGACCATTCGTGATGAACACGCGCGAGGAGATTTATCAGGCAATTGAGGATTATCGCCAGGGGAAGATGGGCGAGATTCTGTGAAGATTGTATGAAAGGAAAGATCAATGGTAGCTGAAGTTAGACTTCATGATAGATCTGCGGTTGATGTGGCGCTGTTGGTTGCGCGCGTGATCGTGGGTGCGGTGTTTATGGCGCATGGCGCGCAGAAGCTCTTCGGAGCTTTTGGTGGACCGGGGTTATCGGCGTTCGTCGGGATGATGGGACCGTTGGGTTATCTCGTGTCGGTTGGTGAGTTCTTCGGAGGTTTGGGACTCGTGGTTGGATTACTGTCGCGATTTTCCGCGGCGTCGATCATTGTCATCATGCTCGGGGCGATCGGGATGGTCCATAGCAAGGTTGGTTTCTTCATGAACTGGATGGGCAACCAGGGAGGCGAGGGATTTGAGTATCACCTGCTCGCGATTGCGATTTTGCTCGTGATCCTGATCGCTGGACCAGGGCGTTACGCGCTCGCGCGATCGTTGCCGTTGCCTAAGTTCGCCGAATAAGAAGCAAGATAAGGGAAGAACAGGGTCAGGGAAAAGAACAAGTCAGGAAGAGGGGCTTGCCCCCGCTCGTCCAATCCAAGCAACGGCGGGGCAAGCCCCTCTTCCTGACTTGTTCTATTCTGGCGGTTCCAACTCTTCCTGACTGTTCTTACCTCGGTCTGGACACCAATTTACCGCCGAGCCACGCCGTGGGGATCGCGATGACGATGAGCGCGAGGGGATACCATTTCGGTCCAAACTCAGGTCCGCGATTCCACGTTGCGGCTGCGCCCGCGAGACTCAGGACAAAGCCGACGACGCCTAGCAAAACAGCATGCGCGACGGGCTTGTCAGGCGCGAGTTGAGCCGTGATGTACCCACCAGCGATGCCATAAACAATTCGATAAGCGAAGGCCAACACAAAGAGCGAATCTGACATGGGCTGACCCCACGGCGGAAAGATTCCAGTGGCGTGCATGATCGCATCAGTCGCTGTGGTGATTATGATGACGACAAGCAAACCCGCCAGCACGGCTCCCACACTTCGAAGAATACTGCGTTGAGGTTTAGTCATTGGTCTCAATGTCCGAGGTTGAACTGCATCAAATCGTCCGCCGCGGTAAATCCGTGCCGCAAGTATAGCGATTTACTCCGTTCCCTGGGCCAGAGAATTGCCGTGTGCGCGTTATTTGTCCTGGCCCAGTCTATGGCCTCAGACAATAACCTGGTCCCAATTCCTTTGCCGCGATACTCTTCACGAACGTAGAAGTTTGTCACGTAAACGAAGCACTCCGTTTCAGCCGCGGGATTCGGAATCTTCTCAACAAGCTGACTCCAGATATTACCGACAGTCGTTTGCTCGTATTCAGCGATCCAACACCGCCAGCAACTTCCATTGTTAAGTCGTTGTCTGATCCAGCGCGTGCAGCGCTCGGTGAATTCTTCCTCGCTCTCAATCATCTCTCTGGCAGACGAGCGCAATTCATATCGAAACCTCGCCAGCGCAGGCGCATCAGACTCCGTTGCCACTCTGATCTTGATATTCATGTTAGCCATTTTGTGCCTTATGTGTTCCTCTATGTGCCTTCTGTGTACCATCATTGGCTATAACGTAGGGGTGGCCACGGAGGGCCACCCCTACAGTTGTGACATTAGGCGCTCGCGATCCTCAGGGGTGTCAATGTCCATCGCGCCTTCGGGGAATTTTATGGTCGCGACTTTCTCGGGATGTGAGGCGATGATTCGTCGGGCGCCTTCATCTTTTGTTAGAGACGCAATCTCGTTGAATAGTTCCGGTGCGAAGAAGGCTGGAACGCCGCGAGTTGTGCCGTAGGTCGAAGCCACGATTGCGCGACGTGTTTTGTGGCGAGTGCTGACTAAATTATTCAAAACAGCAGCAGTCACGAAAGGCTGATCGCACAACGTGATAACAACTCCGTCTTGCGAAGATATCTGTTCGAGCCCGGCACGAATCGATGAGCTGATTCCACTCCGCCAGTCTTCATTTTCGACTACCGACACCGGCAGATCGTCGATCTCCTGTCGCATCTGTTGTGCGTGATTTCCAACTACCACGACAACACGATCGCAAATCGACGCTAACGCCGCCTTCGCCGCTCGCCGTACGAGGGTTTCTCCGCGAAACATTACGAGCTGCTTCGGAGTGCCTAACCGTGAAGATCCGCCAGCCGCTAGAACGATCGCGCCGATTCCCATAGTTCCCTCGAAAACGCCGGGATTGTGTTGGACCACCCGTGGATCGAACCCACACGTTCTCGCAATTGCGCACCGCTCCGTTGAGCCGTAACAGCCTTGATCTCGCTGACGATTGAGAGCGCGATCTCCTCCGCTGTTTCGGCGCCGATATCCAAACCTACCGGCGCGTGCAGACGATACAGGTATCGCGTATCACCTGACACTTCATTCAGCAGTCGCTCTGTTCGCTGCCTCGGACCCAAACACCCAAGATAACGCAACGGCAACGGCAAAAGCTGACTCATCAACTCGCCGTCATGCAGGTAGTTGTGAGTCATCACCACGACACACGTGCGCTCAGATAAATCAACTTGCGACATCACATCTTCAGGACGGCAAAGCAAAACAGCATCTGCGTTACGGAAGCGTTCGCGACTCGAGACACGCGCGCTCGTGTCAACTACCGTCGTATGCCAGCTCAGGTATTTGGCGATATCGACGATCGGCAATACATCTGGACCAGCTCCGAACAGAACGAGACGCACGCGTGGCTGAACAACTTCGATGAAGACATCGATGTAACCACCAACGACCTCGTAGCGTTTGACGCATGACCTGGTTGCTGCGCGCAAGTCGTCGAAGATAAATGGCGGGAAATCTCCATCGATCGTACCGTCCGGATAGAGCAGCGCCCGCGCGCCGATTGTTGTTTCGACTTCACCATCGACGTGGAACACAGTGGCTATCGCGCCGCTTTCGTCACGTTCAGCACATTCGGCGAGCAACTGCATCACACCTGCAACACGTTCAGTGGCTGCGGGCTCGATTAGAATATCGACAATCCCGCTGCAGCCAAGTCCGAGGCCCCAAACAACGTCATCCTTTTTTGTCGTGTCATATCTCACGACGACAGGCGTGCCCGCGCTCATCACCTTTTGCGCACGCTCGCAGATGTCGCGCTCGAGACAGCCGCCACTCAGAACTCCGGTAGTCTCTCCGCTCCCCGTGATCAGCATTCGTGCGCCAGGACGCCGGT
>DATFDT010000240.1:0-54429 GCA_035251975.1 Pyrinomonadaceae bacterium
AGAACGTTTGCGTAATCCTGAAATGCAGATTCCCGCGGTGCAGTCGAAATATCGCCGGTGTGCCGTCAAAAAGACTCGTCGGACCACGCTGCGGTATCAAAAACTCCGGTGGGTTCAACAGAAACCCGTAATCCACCGCGAGCGCGCCGCCAAATGGCGTTTGCAATCGGAATCCGAGCCCGACCGTGTTGGTCCAGTGCGCTCGTAAGTTCGCCTTATTGATTGCTCCCAGAATGTCACCGGGCGCAACGGGCGTCGTATCTTCCTTTCCAAACAAATCGCCGATGCGACGAAATACGTTGCCACCGTCATAAAAAGGTACCACCTGCACCGCGCGCGTCAGCGGCACTCGCGCTTCGAGATTCAAGACTGCGAGGGCATTTCCACCCACCGGCACCGTAAACGGATTCAGAAACACGATGTTTTTATCCTGATCGCGAAACTCGCCTTCAGGAATAACAACCTGCCTTGGACCAGCCTCTTCAAAACTGAACCCGCGCAACGTCGTCGAGCCGCCCGAAAAAAATCGCTCGCTGATCGGCAACGTCAAATCGATCTCATCGATCGTGCCATTCCCATCGCGGTCGCGCGGGTTGAACACGTTCGCAAGACCCAACGTCATGTTGCCGGCCAGCACTGTGTTACGCAGCCAATCCGCCTTGTAGTAATGCCTGTAAGTAGTCTGAAAACGATTGAACGAGATGTTTCCACCGAGCTGCCGCAACGCCACTGCGTAGTCGACACTCAGAAACCCGCCGCGCGTCGCGTCGACCTGGTTGTACCGGCAAACTTCACCCGGCGTGCCCGGCAGCTCGTCGTCATCGTCGATACTTCGCGCCAACAATCCAGGCTCGCACCGCTCGCGTGTGTCTCGAACAAGCGAGGCGCCAAACCGCGACAGTCGGACCTTGCTGTCCGGCTCGAGAATCGGCCGCACCACGAGACTCTCGAGATTAAAGATACGCACATCTTCATAGCTGTATCGTCCGAAGATGATCGTGCGTGTTCTCCTGTCGAGCACGCGCTGCGTCTCAATAGCGGCAGTGAAACGATTGATCGTCGGTTCGTTTACCTCGTTACCGAAGATATCGATCGGGTTTCCATCTTCATCGAGACGTTGCACGATGCCCATCGTTCCGCGATCGATCGCCGAACGGAAGAAACGCGTGATCGTCGAATCGCGTTGATACTCGACTGACGCCGCAAGCGGTGCAAAGTCATACTTGTTGTAACGCGCGAATCGCGGATCGAGATATTCAAGACGCACGAGCTGCTGGCGACCGCTCGCACGCAGTCGCACCGCGCCATGACGCAAACGATTCATCAGGTTTACGTTGCTGATTTCAAACAGTCCGAGCGCCCCAAAGTCAGTCGAATAACCGCCGCCGTAATCCATCACGTTGGGTGGTTTCTCTTCGACGTCGATGATCACGTCGCGCTGCCTGTAACCGTCTTTTGTGTCGCCGGCGGGCTCGGTCCTGATGATGACCTGACGGTAAGCGTCAGTGAGATAGAGCTCACGTTCTGCGTCAGAAACACGATCGGCGCGGAGCACGTCGCCTTGAGTGAGCGGAATCGCGCGGCGGATCGCCTCTCGTTTCTTGCGACGCGTGGCCTGGTCGCCAGTCACGCCATTGATGACGATCGAATTAACGAACACTTTCTCACCTTCATCGGCGATTGTGTAGACAAGCCTCACTTGTTCTTCATTATTCTTCTGCGGCAGCTCGACAACCGAGAAGTCGACACGCGCATTCCAGTAACCCTGGCGCGAGTAAAGCGTCGCCACGCGATCCGCATCAGTTCGCGCCAGCGAGCGCGAGTAAGGCGCGCCGATCACGGTTCGCAACCTCTGCCGGATTCTATCGTCCGTGTAGATCTTGTTTCCCTTCACTTCGACGCCGGCGATGCGCGTCAACGGGCCTTCATTTACCTGGAATGTGATGATCAGGCTATCGCCATTGATCGTGACGCCCTGTAAAACCTGCGCACTTGCCTTGCGATAACCAAGATCGCGCATGTATGCCTCGATCGTGCGGCGGTCCTGTTCGAGGAGCGTGAGACTCGTGTAACCGCGCCCGTAACCCAGAAACGGAATCAAACCGATCGCATTCGATTTCTGAGTTTTCAGGTCAGCCGCAACGTCGTCGTACGTCAACCGGTTGGTTCCGGTGATGCGGATGTCAGTGAGACGAAAGCGCCTGCCTTGCTCCACGTTGTATTCGATCGTGACGTTGTGGCCTGTTAACGAAGTCGGGTTGAGATTCTGGCAAGTATCCTCGGTGCCGTTCTGACCGAGATCGGCTGGTGGATTAGTAACCGTGCAGATCGCTGTTACGTCAGCGAAGAAGTAACCGTCTTCCTGTAACTTGTTACGCACGCGACGCGCGCCTTCGATTATCGCCGAATAGTCGACATTTCCCTCGCGCTTCACGGGCAACAGATCGCGCTGCGTCTTGTCACTCATCTCGTAGTTTTTAACGGTGACGGTGACTTTCGGACCAACCGCGCCCTTGAGCGAGATCCTAACTGTGTTCTTCTCGGCATCGCGCTCAACACGTGCATCGTCAAGCACAGGCGACAGGAAGCCGAGATTGATCAGCGCGTCGCGCACGCGTTTCACGTCTTCGCCTAAAGCGTCGCGAGTGAAAGGCACGCCTGACTGGAGCGTTAAAGAATTTCGAACCGTCGACGCATCAAAACCTGCGATCTGGATGTCGAACGCTTCGACCTTCGCCTGTTCGCCGGGTGTGACTTTGTACGTTATTGTCGCACGAAGACCACGCGGACCGACTTGCTCGACCGGCTCGACCGTGGCGTTGAAGTAACCACGATCGCGCAAATACGTTTGAATCTCATCGGCGTTGCGCAGGATGAGTTGCTTGGTGAGACGATTTCCCGATTGCGCAAAACTGATCCGCCCACGCAGCTCGTCGGTCGAGATTGGCGAACCCGTAACTGGTCCTAAGTCAATGCGCACATCACCAACCTGAACTTGTCGCTGCACGACGAAGCGAAGCCTGACTGGACCAGTGCGAGCCGCACCTTCTTCAATCACTTCAACACGCGCATTCGCCACGCGACCCGAGTCAAACAGCGCTTGCAGCGACTCGCGCACGTGAACTGCGGAGTAAGTTGTGTTTGGTGCGACTTTCAGGAGTGCAAGGAACTCGGCCTGTGCCGCAGGAGCGTTCGCAGTTCCTTCGAAGACGAGCTCGACAGCGGTGATTTGTCGTCCTTCGTAATCTTCGATGCGCGCATCTTTGCCTGTACTCGCGCGCGCCACCGTCAGAAGAGAGAAACCGAGCATGACCACAAGCAACAGTTTGTGTGTTTTGTGCTTTTTCGCGGTCAATCGTTAACTTACCCCTTGCTCAGAATCTCTTCCTGAAACGGATTTCAAAATTGAAGTTGTTGGTGCGCGCGGTCAGTTGTCGCGTGGACGCCTGCTCATACTGCGCCACGAACGAGAGCCGATCGGAAACGCGATACTCGAGCGCCAGAATCTGGTTCGGGTCGGAAGTGACGTTCGTTGAATATGTGATCGTTACTTCCTTGCTGATTCGTCGTCCGAGCGTTAGTCGAGCGCCGGGCGTTGAGCCCGTCGTACCTCCGATCACGGGATTGATTTCAAAGGTCGTCAGACCAAAGAGTTTGCTCGTCGCTCGTTGCGCAGGTGCATTGATGAGCGCGTCAGTTAACAAACTCGTGGCGGCGCCGACTTCCGATTGCCCGAGGACCGACGAACTCGTGTCGGCATTTGAAAGTTGGCCGGTCGTGATCAGTGAAACAACGTCTGACTGTGGCAATGCAGGTTCTGAACGCACTGAAGCCTGCGGATGCGACAGCGGACCGGTCAATCCGACGATTACGCGATAACCTTTGATTTGCGACTCGCCCTGAATGTTGAGAACCGGATCGGCATTGCGGCTCGGCGGCAGATCGACGAGTGCTCTCGTAATGTCGTAACGATCGTTGCGGAAGTTAAGCGTGCCGCTGGTGGCTGTGATTCTTCCGGAGATCGTCGGATCGTTTACTGGCCCATCCAACTGAAGCGAAACAGATCCGACGAGGTCGGCGAGATTGTTTCGCACCACGAGCGCGTTTCTTCCCTCAACTCGCAGCGCAGTAAATAAAGCAGTGCGCGTGAGCTCGATCTCGGCGCCCTCCTCGATCGACTCTCGACGCGTATTGATCAGATCCGCGAGCTCGATATCTTTCGTGTATTCAGTGCGACGAAGATTCACGACGCCGCCGATCAACTGCTCGCGCGATGAACCGCGAATCTCAACATCGGCGTCGAGTGTCGAGCGGAAGTCGGGCGGGAACGGCACGGTCATGTTGGTACCGTGTAAAGCGACACGAAAAGCCGAGACTGTAAACCCGTCCAGCAACGCGCCACCCGTCGCTGAGATACGCCCGCCGCCGAGCGTGCCTTCGAGCGAATCGATCTGCGCCTGGTTCGCGGTGAACCGAAGAGCAGCTCGGAGATTTGCCACGGTCCAACGCTCATTCCCGAGCAACACCGACACTGACGCGTTTTCGAGCGACGCCGTTCCGATCATGCGTGGCGCTTCAAACGTGCCGTTGATGCGAACCGCGACCGCTGCCGTGCCCGACGAGAAGAAATCCGGCGAGATGCCGTTGAGCACGCGCATGTTCAGATCGCCGTTAATATTCAGATTCTGTCGGCCACCGCTGGCGGTCGCAAGCGTGCCGTCGAGCACGATGTTTGTACCCGGACCGGTAAATCTCGCCCCCTCGAAGACCATTTCGCCGGGCGTAAACTTCACAACCAGAGGCGCCGTAGCATCGAGCTGCACGTCTTCGACGCGAAAACTGAGCTCAGTAAAATTCGCTGTACCGGTTAAGCCTGCGAGCGAGAGCTGAGCATCGTCGTCGAGCAGGTTTCCGGAAGCTTTGATGGTTCCGTTTGCGCGGCCAGTTACACGCACACCGCTTCCCGGCATCAGGATTTGAAACAGGTTCGATAGATCGGCGTTCGTGAAAGTTGTTTCGACAGTCGACGCGAGTGCCGGACTCGCGAGATTGATCTGCGCGGCGACGACTTGCGGTGGTCCAAAGACGCCGGTCGTGAAATTGATATTGAGCTGGCGGTTCTCAGTTCTGCCGGTGAGCGCGACAGTGCCGGCCGGACGACCATTGATTGTCACGTCGCGTCCCTGCCCGTCAAACGTGATCTGGTAAGCGGAGAAGTCCTGATCAGAAAGACTGCCCGAAACGTGAGCGTTGAAGTCTGCGGCGCCGGTTACGGACGGCATGCCAGGCCGGTTCGCAAGCGCCGTCAAACGCGCGAGCTGAATGTTTTCAGCCCTGCCCTGAAAATCGAACGCTTTACTCTTCGTGTTGAAGTTGCCATTCGCGACGATGTGTCCCGCCACGAGTTGAACATCGACGCTCTCAATGTTGACGTTTGGTCCATTGAACGTCGCTTTTGCTGACATGCCCTGGAGCGGTTCGCCTGCTAGACGGCCCGGTCCGAAACGCAGATCAGCGCTGCCACTCATCGCGTCAGGAATTCCGGTCACGCTTATCTTTCCGGAAAGATCGGATTCCGTGTCGGACGTGAGCTGCTTATTACTGTTCAACGGCGAGAGCGCAAGAAGATTTCGCGCACTGAAGCGATCGAGAGTCGCTTCAACCGACATGTTGTTCTCGCCGACGCGCGGCTTAACGAGTGAGAACTGAACACCGCCACCGTCGCGTTCGGCGAGACTGCCATCGGGAATGCGGATCTCCGTATCGTTCATCGCCACAGACGCCGACAACGCGCCCAGCTCGTTGCCGTTCACGATCAGTGTGCCCATCGAGACACGGCCATTCAGATTGGGCGACGTGAGTTTGCCGGTTATGTTTCCATTGAAAGCGAGCTGGCCGCCGAGTTCGATTCCATAGGCGCGCATCTGCTCTTCGACTTCAGGCAACAGACCTGACGAGATCAAAACCGCCTGTAGCTCAGCAGCGTCAGATGAATTTAAGTCGACCTGGAGATTGGAATCGTTTTCAAACGAGAACTGCCCGGTAGCGGTCAAGCGCGTCTGTGGTGTTTGCAGGTTTACCTGTTGAATATCAAACGTGCCGCGGTTCGCACGCATCGCGACTTCGCCCGTAATCGGAATCGTGTCTGCTTCCCCCGCTTCGGCAGTCAAACGTGTCGTGATCGTTCCCGATGCGAGTTTGTAATCGGTGCCTGGAAACGTTAGATCGACTCGGCCAGTGGCACGGCCCGCAAGTGGAACTGCACTCCCGGCCATCGCAGCCAGCGGCCCGGAGATCTCCATGTTGTTGAAATCAGCCGTGACCTGCGATGTACCGCCACGACCTATCGCAACACGCGCGTTTCCACTCGCGCGACCGCGAAACACATCCGCCGTAAAATTGTTGAACTGAATCTCACGGTTCGTCGCAACAACACTCGCACGCGCCTGGCCCATGTTCATCCGGCCCATTACGCCGCCGCCGATGCTTAGATCCGCGGTTGCTCGATAACTTCCTGACGGCTCGACTACAAACACCGGTTTCGTGAGTTTCACGTTGTCAGCCTGGCCGTCCGCGAATTTCACTGTGCCCGCGTCGATATCGGCAGTCGATCCTTCGATTCGCTGGTTGTGAACTGAAAGTCGCACGCCCGCGATGTTCAAACTCCCAATCTCCGCACCCGCAGCACTCGTCGCTCCGACCTGCACATCTTTCACGACAACGCTCGTCACTCCATCGCGATCCGTGATGTCGATATTGTTCGCTGTTACGCCTTTGACCTGCGCGCCCGAGGCTGAAACCGTTCCCGCTTTGACATTATCAATCGTTCCGGTCGTAACGTTGTTTTGATTTCTGAATTGCAGGTTTGAAGCGGTGATCCCGTCTACTTTCGCGCCCGCGGCGCTGAGACCATTTGCAGAAAATTGATTTGAGTGCGCGTTCAGCACGCCGTCATTCATCTCGACGCGCGCATCGCGAAGGATCAATCCCGTCAGCGTCGTTCCATAACTCTTCTCCGCAACTGCGCGGAGCTCGCCGATCCAACGGAAGTTGGTTCCCGTGCCCATCACGTTGCCGGCGATCTGCAACGCGTCGAGCTGAAAATCTCCAGCGTTCAGGAGATCCGCAACGGCTTTTCCGTTGATCTCGTAAGTCTTGCCCTGCACCGAGCCGCTCGCACTAACGTTCAGTCCCTGCAAACGGAGGTTGTCCGCAGCGAGCGCGTCTGACTGCATCTGCCCGTTGAGTTTGAACTGATCGCCCTCGCCCGTGATCGTGCCGCTAAAATTACCTGCGCCACGAAGCGTCGTTCCGGCCTGCAACGTATCGGAGAGCTGTGTGAGATCGACTGACGACGTGACGTTCATCGTGTAACGAAGCGCACGCCAGTCATCCAGGACGCCGTTCATCTTCGCTTCGGCGACAGGCGACTTCAGTACAAGCTGGTGAATCTCTGCTTTTTCCTGATTGAAGCGTCCCTGCCCCTGGATATCGATGTTGTTAATGGGGCGTCCGTCGTAAGTAAAAGTCGAATTCGAAAGCGCAAACTGGACGGACGTCATGCGCGTCCCGATCGGAACACTCGGATCGTCAGGCTGGAGATTTACCTGAAGATTTCGTCCTTCGCCGGAGATGTCGTGACGCGCGTCGCCATAATGGACCACGCCGTTTTTGATCTCGATGGTTGCGGCTGCATACGCAAACAGGATGCGCCGGTTTGGCTCGGGCGGCGGAATGTGGATGTTGCTGAAGTTTGAGCGGCCCTGGTCATCAAACGTGACCCAGATCTCGAAGCCCTCCATCTTCAGATCCTCGAGATTGATGTTGCGCTGAAGATTGAGTGCGTAGAGGTCTTCAATTTTGACGCTCGCCAGCAACTTATCGATCTTGCCTATTTGCACGCCCGTGGCGGAGTCGTAGAGTTCGACGCCGTTCATCTCGACATGCCGGGGTGGAAACGTAGCGTGAAACTCGCGAATCTCGGCGCGAATTCCGTAGCTAGCGAACGTGTTCTTGATCTGGCTCGCGACGTAACGGTCTACGAAACCGAGTCGAAACAGGAATAGGGCCAGGAGGATGACTACGAGCGCAGCAATGCCCACGATCGCCGTCGCAATCACAACATGACGACGCCTGAAGTAATACCAACGCTTACGGATGGGAGGCTTCTTCTCTACACTCATAACCTACAGTCGTTGCGACGCCGGGGAACTCCGAATTTCTTGAGGGAGAGATTGTAAGTGCCGCACAGAGGCACCAAAAGTCACAAAAGGATCACATGTGTCTTTTGTGCCGATTGGTGGCTAACCTCATTTAGGTTTATCGGCAACACCCTGCTGGTCCTTCAGAGATGCAGGATGACCAAGCGGGACATTGCCGACCACTGAGAGCTCAAAACCTTCCAGAGCTGCTACTTTGGGGGGATGATTCGAAAGCAATAAGATCTTGCGCAACCCGAGATCGTGGAGAATCTGCGCCCCCACGCCATAGTCGCGATCGATTCCGTAACCAGTTTCCAAACTGGCGTCTCGTTTTCCGATTCCTCGTTGCTGCATGACGTTGTACGTACGCAATTGGTTGACCAGATCCAAACTGTGCTCGCGCTGGCGCAGGTATAGGACCACGCCACGCGCCTCCGCCGAGATCTTCTCGAGCGCCGTGTGGAGTTGAAAGCCCGTGTCGTCGATCAACGAGCCAAACATGTCGCAGGTCACATTCTCCGTGTGGACGCGCACGAGAACAGGATCGTCAGTCCTCACGTCGCCCATCACCATTGCGAGGTGCACGTCGCCGTTAATCACGTTTTCGTAAGCAATCGCGCGAAATCTACCGTAGACAGTTGGTAAATCGGTTTCGACCACACTACGGACAAGCTGCTCTTTTCGAATCCGGTACCGCACCAGCTCAGCGACGCTGATCATCTTCAGATTGTGTTGTGCGGCAAATTCCTGGAGTTGCGGCAGACGCGACATCGTCCCGTCTTCGTTCATGATTTCGCAGATCACACCGGCGGGATAGAGACCGGCGATCCGCGCGATGTCGACGCTCGCTTCTGTTTGTCCGGGACGAACGAGGACGCCGCCATTCTTGGCGCGTAGCGGAAAGATGTGTCCGGGACGACAAAGATCCTGGGGCCGCGACTCGGGATCGACCGCTACGAGAATCGTCGTGGCGCGATCAGCCGCAGAGATTCCGGTAGTGATGCCGCGACGGGCGTCGATTGAAACCGTGAAGGCGGTGCCGAGATACGACGTGTTCTCAGCGACCTGCGTGGTCAGGTGAAGCTCGTCACATCGCTCTTCAGTGAGCGGCAGGCAGATCAGGCCTCGGGCGTGCCGGGCCATGAAGTTGATGATTTCGGGGGTGACCTTCTCGGCGGCGCAGACCAGATCGCCTTCATTCTCGCGATCTTCGTCGTCGACGATGATGATCATGCGGCCGTCGCGGAAGTCGGCCACGGCCTCTTCAATAGTCGCTAAAGTCACGGGCTCATGTTAACCGAAAGCCCAAAATAGAGCCACAAGGAGGCCTAGCCGTGGGCTAAAAGACGCTCGACGTACTTGCCGATCACATCGACTTCGATGTTGACGTCGTCGCCGGGCTTGAGGTGCGAGAGATTCGTGACTTCCCAGGTCTTCGGGATGATGGCGATTTCGAAGTAATCGTCGGTTAAGCCGGCTATGGTAAGGCTGATTCCCTCGACTGCGACCGAGCCCTTGAAGACTAGATAACGCGCGATTTCCGCCGGATACTTGATTCTCAACGTCCACGACTCGCCGTGATCCTCGACACCGGCGAATTGCCCGCGTGCGTCGACGTGTCCCTGAACGATGTGACCGCCGAGTCTGGTTGCAGGAGTGACGGCGCGTTCGAGATTCACGGGCGCGCCAAGGTTCAGGCGGCCGAGTGTTGACCGCGACAACGTCTCGCGCGAGACGTCAGCCGCAAACGAATCGGGCTGAATGTCGAGAGCAGTCAAACACACTCCGTTCACGGAGATCGAATCGCCGTGGTTCGTGCCTTCGGTAACGATGCGTGCCGTAATCACGATCCGCGCGTTCTCACCACGCTCTTCGATACTGCGTACGTTGCCAAGCTCTTCAATAATTCCGGTGAACATAAGAGATCATTTCCTCGAACACTTCGTCGATATTCTTCCCAGTCGAGTCAATGACGATCGCGTCGTCAGCAACTTTCAACGGCGAATCAGCACGTGATGAGTCGCGACGATCGCGCTCGATCATGTCTGCCAGTGTTTCCGCGTATGACGCTGAAGAAGCAGACGTGATTTGATCCTCTTTATAACGACGCTCGGCACGTTCCTTCGGCCCTGCGGTCAGGAAAAATTTAACATTAGCATCAGGAAAAACTACCGTGCCGATATCGCGGCCGTTCAGCACCGCACCTCGTTTGCCGATCGCTCGTTGTCGCGCCACCATCGCTCGTCTTACACCGGGAATGGTCGATACAACTGATGACATCTCGGTCACCTTTTCAGTGCGAATTTGATTAGTGACGTCGTGTCCGTTGAGCAAAACGGAGAGCGAGTCGGGATCACCTCTTAGATCGATCTCAATCTCGTCGGCGAGCGCCGTCACTGCTTCCTTATCGTCCGGATCAATCTCCGCATCGATTACTGCAAGCGCCACTGCGCGATACATCGAACCGGTGTCGATGTACAGTAACTTCAGCGCACGCGCCAGCATGCGGCCCAGGGTTGACTTGCCTGAGGCTGAGGGACCGTCAATCGCGATGATCATAAGAACCGGATCACAAAAGGCACAGAAGAACACAAAAACACAAAACGATTTTTGAACTTCTTTGTGTGTACTTTTGTGTCTTTTTGTGGCTAAACAAACGCCGCGAACACTTCGTTTGATAACAAAGCGCCCGTGCGTGTCAGTCTAATCAAGTCGCCGTCCAATTCAACCAGCCCGGCTTTGCAGAATCGATCCAGATCGTCGGCGTGCTCGTCGCGCAAATCAATTCCGAACGACTCACGATAACGACGCAGATCGACGCCTTGCATCAGTCGCATACCGAGAAACACTGCTTCCGCGCGAACATCCGTCGCGGCCAGTTGCTGTTCTTCAACAACCGGTGATGCGCCGCTTTCGATGACTTCGACGTATTTCAAAACGTCACGCTGGTTGGACCAACGGCGCCTGTCGCCATCGTAAGAATGCGACGAACATCCAAAGCCGTAATAAGGCGCGGCGGTCCAGTACTTAACGTTGTGTCGCGAATGAAAACCGGGACGGCACAGGTTCGAGATCTCGTAGTGCTCGTAACCCGCTGCCACCGCTTGCTCAAGCATCCACTCGTACATCACACCCGCGAGATCGTCGTCAGGCTGCGGCTGAATTCCGCGTCGAATGTGTTCCGCAAGCGGCGTCCCTGAATGGACCTCGAGCAAATAGAACGAGAGATGCTCGGGAGCGAGATCGAGCGCCTGTTTAATGTTTCGTTGCCAGCCTGCAAAGGTTTGACCAGGCAGTCCTGCGATCAAATCAAAACTCACATTCGCAAAACCCGCGTCGCGCAGATTAGCGAAAGTTCTCAATGTATCGGCGGAATTGTGCGATCGGCCCAGTTTTGCGAGCTCAGCATCGTCGAACGTCTGCGCGCCGAAACTGGCCCGGTTAACTCCCAAACTCCGAAATGCTCGCAACTTCTCAGGCGTCGCACTTCCCGGATTTATCTCGAGAGTGATCTCTGGCCCAGTTGCGATCTTGAACCGCTCATACAAACTCGTGAGGATCTGTTCGAGTTGTGATGGCGGCAGCAACGACGGCGTGCCACCACCAAAATAAATTGTGTCAACAATCTCACCTTCATGTTGCCACGTCCTGATTTCATCAAGTAGCCCACGAACATAGCGCTCGGCCAACTCGCTTTGATAAAGACCAGTAGCGAAGTCGCAATATGAACAACGCGAGCTACAAAACGGAATATGAACGTAGAGACCTGCGGCTGTCATTTATTTGCAAAGAATAATAGCACGCGTGTGTATTAATTCATTTCCCGCCGTTTGTTTTCAGAACTCTATCTGTTGCAATGAGTGCGATTTATAGCGTAGTCGTAAATGGCACGGAGGTTGATTAGTTCAAAACTGCTACTAACCATCGAACATGGGAGGATAGACAAAGATGGCAGATGACAGAATGAGGAACGACGAGCAACAGAGAAACATGGGTGGTGGTGCGAAAGACCAGGACTATGGTCAGCAAGCACCAGGACGTGGTCAGCAACGTGACCAACAGGCTGGCGGCAGTGGTGGCAGCCAGCAGAAATCAAATTACGGTAGTGGACAAAACAAACAGGATATGGAAGACGACGATCTCGGCGCCGGCAATGCACAGACTGGCGGACAGGGACGCGGCGGCCAGAATCGCTAATTCTTAATTACTCTCTTCTTTTCTGCTTGAGCACGGACGTCATGCGCCGTGCTCATTTTTTTATTCTCTGAAGACTGCCGTTACCACTAATACTGTTGCCTGACCTGCGAGCGACGCGTTCCGCTTCAGCCATCGCGCGCAACAAATTCTCACCGAGTACCTTCCTGATATCTCTTTCACTGTAACCGCGCTTGAGCAATTCGTACGTGATGTTCGGCAACATCGAAACATCCTGCGCGCCTTCGGGCATGTCGTTCGCGCCGTCAAAATCCGCGCCGATTCCGACGTGATCGATGCCCGCAACCTTCACGATGTGATCGATGTGATCGATCAGCTTCGAGATCGGCAGCGGCGGCAACGGATTCGCCGCTTCGAGTTTGTCACTCTCTTCGGCGCGTCGCTCCGGATCGTCTTTGTATTTCTCGTCGATCGCGTCCTGCTGCGACTTGAGTCGCTTGTCGCGTTCGGCATTCTGCGGTGCCACGGTTTTCGCGTCAACAAACTCGCTGTAGAAGTTGACCTGGACCACGCCGCCATTCTTCGCGATGCGCTTCAGCACATCATCGGGGATGTTTCGCGGGACGTTGCTGAGCGCGCGCGCCGACGAATGCGACGCGATGACCGGCGCGGTGGAAACATCGAGCACGTCGTTCATCGTGTCGTCGGAAACGTGCGATATGTCAACAAGCATTCCCAGGCGGTTCATTTCGCGCACGACTTCCTTGCCGAAATCGCTGAGGCCGTTGTGCTTCTTCGGAGGGCGATTGGCGTCGGCCCAGTTATTTGTGTTGTTCCACGTGAGCGTCATGTAGCGGACGCCGAGGCGATAAAACTCGCGCAACGTCGGCAGCGAGTCTTCAATCGCGTGCCCGCCTTCGATTCCCATCAACGCTGCGATCTTTCCGGTGCGTTTCGCGCGGCGAATGTCGGCGACTGAGGTCGCGATCATCAGGTCTCTTGGATTTCGCTCGACGGCACGATAAACGGAGTCGATCATGTCTAAAGTGCGACGTGTTGAGCCGCCGTGTTCAACGTACCAGGGTCTAACGTAAAGCGAAAAGAATTCGGCGGTCAGGCCACCTTTCTTCATCCGTTCGATGTTGGTGCGATACGGTGCCGGTGGCGTGCCGTTCAGATCGAAGTCGTCGTTGGTCATCGGCGTGGTCACGTCGTTGTGCGTGTCGATGACGATCGCACGTCGATGGATTTGCAGTGCGCGTTGCCAGAGTCGTTCATCGCGCGTCTGGGCGGCAGCGGGAGTTAGTGTCAACACAAGCAGGCAGATAGGAGCCAGTTTTCGCAATTTCAAGTCACCTTTCAGGGAAGTTTCCAGCGCTCGGTTCTGTTATTATCAACCGTCATGTCAATCCTGATTGCTGAAGATAACATGGCCCAGCGCCATTACCTCCGCGAGATTCTCGAAAAGGAGTTTCCCTCGCACGTACCCATCTTCGAAGCGGGTGACGGCGAGGAGACCGTGAAAATCGCCCTCGACCAGAAACCGGCTGTCTGCATCCTCGACATCCAAATGCCCAAGCTCTCAGGCGTCAAGGCCGCGCGCGCGATCTGGCGCGACTTCCCAACCGCGCGCATCATCTTCTGGACACAGTTTCCACACGAGATTTATATCAACGAGATTCGCAAGATCGTAAAGTCAGTCGATCCGCCGCCGGCCTACGGCTTCATTCACAAAAACAATCCGGAGTCGAGGTTTCTACGTTTCGTCGCCGCCGTACTCGAAGACGGCGCTGACATGATCGATCCCGCGTTCAAAGATTCGTTCAAGCGACCGCTGTTGACGGAGTTTGAAGCTGAAGCACTCTATTATCTCGCGCTCGGTCTTTCAAACTGGGCCATCGCACGCAAGTGTTCGTTGAGTTTACGTGGCGTGGAAAGCAGGCTCGCGACACTATATGAAAAACTCTTCATCTCGGTCGCTGAAGGCACAGACCAGGAAGCGTACGAGAAGCTCGCTTACAACATTCGCACACGTGCATTCTTCGAAGCGCTGCGACGCGGACTGCTGAACAGCGATGAGCTCGAGAAAGCCTCGAACGATCTCGAAGCGTGGCTCGAGAAAGATCAGAAACGTTTCAACGAAGAACAGAAACGAGAAGCCGCCTCGAAGAAGAGATGAGGCCACAAAAAGGCACAAGAGGAACACAAAAAGGCACACCAGGGATTTATTTAGTTGTTTGTGCTTTTTGTGCTCTTTTGTGGGTTGGTCTCGTTTCGTTTAGTGCTGGTTCTTCAGCGCAAACGGGTGAGCCACAGCCCCAGGCCTCACCGTCGCCATCACCATCACCGTCTCCATCACCATCGCCGACTCCGATCACAGGATTGCACCAGTGGGGCGCAGTCACCCTGTTTCACGGTCTGCCTTCGGATCGCGTTCATGCCATTGCGCAGACGCCTGATGGTGCGATGTGGTTCGGCACCGAAACCGGTCTCGCAAGATTCGACGGACGCAGAACACAGTCCATCAACGATCGCGCACTGCCTACGCCCGTACGCATCCTTGCCCTGCAAACTGATAAAGACGGCGCGATGTGGATCGGCACAGACAGCGGCGCGCTGCGTTACCAGACCGGCGAGTTCATCAAGATAAACGAGACTTCGGGCCAGACGATCACAGCGATCGCCACAGATTCGAACGGCTCAGTGTTTATGACTTCTGACCAGGGTCGCGTTTATGAGAATCGCGGGCGCAACACTCGTGAACTCCTCAACCGCCCGCTCGAAAGTAGCGATCGCGGTCATCCTGGTCCACTGCCAATCACCAGTATCAACGTCTTGAACGGCAGCATATTCATCGGCACTCTCAGCCGCGGCGTTTTGGAAATCGCAAACGACACGGCGAAGGAAGTACAGATGAAACCGGTTGCCTTTTTCGTGAACGCGCTTGAACGCGATCGTGAAGGGAAACTCTGGGTCGGTTCGCGCGCGAAAAAAGAAGAACCCGGAACATTCTCCGGCGATGAGCTTTCGAATCTAAAACGTCTCGAAGCTCCGACCGGTCCTGTGATGGCGTTGAAGCGAATCGAAGACGAAATGTGGGTGGGCACTGACGGCCGTGGCGTTTTCCGTATCTCGAACACGAAGACGCAACGGTTTACATTCGATGGAACTGCCGGTGGTTTGCGCTCCGATCATGTCTACGCGATCTTCCCGGATCGCGAAGGCGTCATCTGGTTCGGCACCGATCGCGGCGTCTGTCGTTACGATCCGCACGCGGCTCGTGTTGAATCCATCGGTACCAGCGACGCAAATTTTGTCAGATCTCTTTTCCAGACGAGCGGCGGCCGATCGGTTGCGGGCACTAACCGCGGACTCTTTGTTTACGACGATGAAACCGCAGCGTGGAACCCCGTCACGGCCCTCGGGCGCAACGTCATTTACGCGATTGCGGAAGACAAGTCACAACGGCTCCTGATCGCTTCAGCAAGCGGTCTTTACATCGCTCTCAAACAGTCTACCCGTCTTGAGGAACAATCGTTCACGCGCGTCGAAACCGGATCAGGCGCTCCTGACACGACCGGCAGCATCCGCGCGATCGCCCAGTTTCACGGCGCGACTTATTTTGCGATCTTTAACCGCGGCATCGATCGGCTGGACGGCGGGCGCAGCAGTCTAACGTGGCCCAACACCTCCGGCACCGCACGCGAAGTGTTGAGTCTACTCGCCGACGGTGACGATCGACTCCTAATCGGAACTAACAGAGACGGCGTGTTTGCGTCCGACGGAAAAACGATCCGCGAAGAACCTGCATTCGCCGCGATAAAAGACTCCGCCGTCAGAGCGATAGCGCGCACACCTGATGGTTCGCTCTGGTTCGGCACAGGGTCAGGCGTCTTTCTTTGCCGCGCGAGCGCGAGCTGCAATCTCATCATTCCGAACATCGACGTGCGTAATCTCTTCGCGGTCCAGTCAGACAAAACAAATGAGGTCTGGTGTGGCACGCGCGGCAACGGTCTCCTGCGCATTCTGCTCGATCCGGTTGTTGGACCAGTTGTTTCCGAGCTCGATTCTGAACAGGGATTGCCTTCGCAGAGCGTTTTCGCAGTCGCGACGCTGCGCAAGTCAGATGGAACTGATGTGCTTTTGATCGGGACGAATCGCGGCGTCGCGCGTTACGAGCCGGGGCGACTCGAGCCAACGCTTTATGCAACGCGCATCTTGAGCAAACGCATCCACGCGCCGTCTGAGTTACAGGCGGGCTTGAATCTCGAATACCCGCAAAACAGCTTGCTGCTTGATGTCACGGCCATCAGCAGTCGCACGTTTCCGGAACAGTTTCAATATGCGTTCACGGTGATTGACAGTAACAATCGAACCATCAAACAAAAACTGTCGCGCGAGTACCAGCTCACGATGGAAGGTTTGAAGCCCGGCACCTACACAGTGACGGCGCGCGCATTCACCAAAGACCTGACGCCGTCGGCGCCACTGACGTTTTCGTTCACAGTTGCGAAAGCGCCTTTCCCGTGGACCTCGACAGCGCTCGCGATCCTTTTGGCGCTCGCGTTGCTGGCGTTGCTGTGGGCCATACTCGAACGCAGAAGAATCGTCGCGACGAGTGCGGCTTTAGTTGGCGCGAACCGCGAGCTCGCAGACGCACGGCTCAATCTCGCAAACGAAGCTGAACGCGAGCGACGCCGGATCTCTCGCGATCTGCACGATCAAACACTCGCCGATCTTCGTCACCTCGCGTTGTTGACCGATCAGATCAAAACCAACGGCGACTCGACCAGCAACACTCCGCAGGTCGCATTGCGAAAAGAGATCGAAGTGATCTCGCAGGAGGTGCGGCGAATCTGTGAAGACCTGAGCCCGTCAGTACTGCAAAATGTTGGCTTCGCTGCGGCGCTCGAGTTTGCGTTGTCGCATGCGGTCCAGGACGCGCCCGCCGAAAAGCGTTTTGTTTACGAGTTTCACTGCGCGGACGGCATTGAGGAACGCAGCGACCTGTCGCCGAGCGTGCAGATGCAGATCTATCGCATCGTGCAGGAAGCAGTGAACAACATCTGGCGTCACGCAGAAGCGACGGAAGTGAAGATGTTCGTCGACGGCTCTGCCAACGGCGACTTCTCTTTGAAGATCGAAGACAACGGCCGCCCGTTCAAATCGCAGCACACAAACTCCGAAGGCCGCGGCCTCGCAAACATGCGCGCGCGGGCGAGCATGATCGACGCGCGCATCGAGTGGGAGCCGCGCGAGGAAGGCGGAACTGTGTTTACTTTAACGAAAGCTGCAACTGCTAATGCGACAGCTTCTTAACATCGCTCGTGATGTGGACGATGCGATTCGCGATCAACGTCCCGTCGTGGCGCTCGAATCGACTGTGATCGCGCACGGGTTGCCGCGCCCGCAAAATCTGCAAACAGCAAATCGTCTACAGGACGTCGTTCGTGAATCAGGCGCGATACCGGGAATGATCGCGATCGTCGACGGCAAGCTATCTGTCGGACTCAACGACGATCAGATCAACGCGCTTGCAAACGGCAGCGACATCCGGAAGATCAGCACGCGAGATATTTCTGTCGCCGTTGCCCAGGGCTGGAACGGCGCCACGACAGTCGCTTCGACAGTCTGGATCGCTCATCGTGCCGGAATCAAAGTCTTCGCGACAGGAGGTATCGGCGGTGTTCATCGTGGCTCGCTGCCTGACGTCTCCGCCGATTTACCTGAGCTCGCACGCACTCCGATCATCGTCGTCTGCTCGGGTGCGAAGATCGTTCTCGATCTACCTGCAACGCGCGAGTGGCTCGAAACACATGCGGTGACGGTCGCTGGTTATCAATGTGACGAACTGCCTGCGTTCTATTCGCGCAAGAGCGGGCTGCCAATCGATGCGCGCGTTGACTCGCCCGAGGACGTTGCGAAGATTTATCGCGCCCAGAGAGATCTCGAGATCGAGTCAGCGTTGTTGGTGGTTGTGCCCGTGCCGCGCGAGTTTGAAGTGCCCGCGGAGGAGTTGCAAATCGTGTTGACTACGGCGTTGGAAGACGCGGAGTGGAAAGGGATCACGGGACCCGCGTTGACACCGTTTCTGCTGAGCCAGATGGCGGAACGAAGCGGCGGCTCGACGTTGCGAGCAAACATCGCATTGCTTGAGAACAACGCGCGTGTTGCAGCCGAGATTGCGAGAGCGGTCGTTTAGTTGTTACTCTATTCCTCCCCAAACAAGTGAAAAAAATTTCAGGAGGATCCCATGGCGGACGATCAGAACAAGTGCAAGAATCCGAGCTGTACCTGCCCACCCCAACCCGGCGGCAAATACTGTAGCGCATCATGCGAAGGGACAGGCGATACGATCGAGCTCGATTGTGATTGCGGGCATGATGAGTGTGGCGGAAACTTTTAACCACAGATTACACAGATAATTCAACAAACTGGGCCGCGAGTTTCGGCCCAGTTCCTTCATCCTCGTGTTTGAAGAACACGTAAGTATCTTTCCATTTCTGTGACTTGATTCGTTTGACCCATTTAACGAGCTCGGCCTTTGTGTACCGCTCGCGTCGCAGCCGCACGTAACCCCAATCAGCAGTTTTGTAACCGTGACTTTCCGGCAGCTCTTCAATGTCTGACATGCAGAACACGCGGTTCTGACTGCGCAGCAACTCCACCACCTCATCGTCAAACCACGTCGGATGTCGAAAGTCGAAAACGGCGGGCGTGTCTGCCGGCAGCACCTTCAAAAACATCTCCAGCCGTTTGAGATCCTTCGTCATATTCTCCGGCAGTCGAAAGATCACCGCACCCAAACGATCCTCCAACGCTGAAATCGTCTTCAACATGATTCGCGTTTGTGGCGCAGCATCTTTGAGTCGACGGAAGTGCGTGATGCTCTGCGGCGCCTTCACTGAGAAGCGAAAGTCTGCCGGCACCTGGGCCTTCCAACTCTCAATCATGCCCGGTTGCGGCATGCGATAGAACGTGTTGTTCAACTCGACCGCATGCAGCCGCGACGCGTAATACGAGAGCATGTCTTTCGGCGAAATCGTCTCCGGATAAAAACTTCCCTTCCATTCCTTGTAACTGTACCCGCTGGTGCCGGCGTAAAGAGTCATAGTCAAATTTGTGCTTTTGTCCTTTTTTGTGGCTATAAAGTATGGTACACAGGCACGCATGTCGAGCGTCACCACAAACATCGAATCAGTGTTACAGGAAGAGCGGATCTTCCCGCCGCCGCAGTCTTTTTCCGAGCACGCACACGTCAAGTCAATGGAGGAGCTCGAGCGTCTGCGCGCCGAAGCCACCGCGGATCCGGAAGCGTTCTGGGCGCGCATGGCGGAAGAGCTGTACTGGTTCAAAAAGTGGGACACGGTTTTGAAGTGGGATCCGCCGCACGCGGAGTGGTTCGGCGGCGGCAAGATCAACATCTCTTACAACTGTCTCGACCGCCATCTCACCACCTGGCGACGCAACAAAGCAGCCCTCATCTGGGAAGGCGAACCGGGCGAAACACGCACGTTCACTTATCAACAACTGCATACGGAAGTCTGCAAGTTTGCGAACGTTCTGAAGCACGCCAACATTCAACGCGGCGATCGCGTCGCGCTCTACATGCCGCTCATTCCGGAGCTTGCGATCGCGATGCTCGCATGTGCACGCATCGGCGCCACGCACTCCGTCGTCTTCGGTGGCTTCTCCAGTTCTGCGTTGATCGACCGTATCAACGATGCGAGTTGCAAGCTCGTTGTGACTGCGGACGGCGGTTGGCGCCGCGGCAACGAAGTAAAACTCAAAACAGCAGTTGATGAAGCGTTGAAGTCAACGCCTTCGGTGCATGCGTGTATCGTGGTCCGTCGCACCGGCTCACCGCAGCAAATGGAACCCGGTCGCGATTTCTGGTGGCATGAGCTGATGGAAACCGTCGATGCGAACTGCGCCGCGGAAGAGCTCGACAGCGAACATCCGCTCTACATTCTCTACACGTCAGGCACGACTGGTAAGCCGAAAGGAATTCTCCACACGACCGCCGGTTATCTTTTGCAGGCACATCTCACGACGAAGTGGGTCTTCGATCTTAAAGACGAGGATCTCTACTGGTGTACTGCCGACATCGGCTGGGTCACGGGTCACAGTTATGTTGTTTATGGTCCACTCTCAAACGGCGCTTCGGTTTTGATGTATGAAGGCGCGCCAAACTGGCCTGAGCCCGATCGCTTCTGGAGGATGGTCGAGCACCATCGCGTCAACGTTTTCTACACTGCGCCGACCGCGATTCGTGCGTTCATTAAATGGGGCGAACAGTGGCCCTTGAAACACGATCTCTCCAGCTTACGATTACTCGGCACGGTCGGCGAGCCGATCAATCCCGAAGCGTGGATGTGGTATCGCGCAATTATCGGCAAGCAACGTTGTCCGATTGTCGATACGTGGTGGCAAACTGAGACCGGCGCGATCATGATCACGCCGCTTCCGGGTGCAACTCCGACGAAACCGGGTTCGGGGACACTTCCGTTTCCCGGCGTCGAGGCCGACGTGATGACGCGAGACGGCAAGTCTGTTGGTCCAAATGAAGGCGGTTATCTCGTGATCAAGCGACCGTGGCCGTCGATGCTGAGAACGATCTGGGGCGACGACGAGCGTTACAAACAGCAGTACTGGTCGCAGATCGAAGGCATCTATTTCGCGGGCGACGGCGCGCGGCGCGACACAGACGGCTATTTTTGGATAATGGGCCGGATCGATGATGTTATTAATGTCAGCGGACATCGACTCGGAACAGCGGAAATCGAGAGCGCGCTCGTGTCGCACACTGCGGTCGCGGAGGCTGCGGTCGTTGCGCGGCCGGATGATATGAAGGGATCGGCGGTGGTGGCTTTCGTGACGCTCGAAGGAACGCACAAACCGTCAGACGCGTTAAACCAGGAGCTGCGAGCACACGTTGCGAAGGAGATCGGCGCACTCGCGCGACCTGACGAGATTCGCTTTACCGACGCATTGCCGAAGACCCGATCGGGCAAGATCATGCGACGGCTTCTGCGCGAGATCGCGACCAGCGGCTCCGTCGCCGGAGACGTCACGACGCTGGAAGATTTTTCCGTGTTGGAGAAGTTGAGAACCGAAGAGGAATAACAGTTTCCAGGATTCAACTGTAGGGGTGGCCCTCCGTGGCCACCCCTGGTCCAAGCCAAGAGCGGGTGGCCACGGAGGGCCACCCCTACAGTTGAATCCTGGAAGATCCTCATTTCTTTCAAAGGAGGGCGCCCCGGATGCCCGCACAAACAGAGAATCGCTCCGGCCCACGTTACCTCGCCAGTCTCGAGGTAAAAGCGGAGTGGGATGAGCCAAGCGGCACGCACATCGTCGCCGAAGGCATGACTGAAAATGTTGGTCCAGAGGGCACGCTCGTACATCTCCCGCGACAACTGCCCCAGGTCGGCAGTCGTGTGCGTCTCGAAGTGCTCGGCGAAACCGGTGAGAAGCTGCAGGTGATCGCGGAGGTGCTGCGTATCGAGCGCCATCCCGGCCATCCACTCGCCGCGCTTCAGCTACTCGGCGAAACGGATGAATGGCGCGGGCTCGTTTGGGAGCCGGCCGCTCCGCGCGTGACGCCACCGCCCGCGCCCGAAGGTGAAGGCGAAGGCGAAGAGGCGGCCGAAGCTGAAGACGATGTAGCTCACTGAGGACGCTTCGCGATGACCAACTCCGACGACAATGCCTTACACTCGCACGATCGCCGGCGTCACCCTCGTTACTACGTGACCTCGCGAATTACCCTTGCCATCGAAGACGAAAGCTTGAAAGAGTCGCTCGGCATTGGTGAACCACAGGACATCAGTCTCGGCGGTTTGCGCGTCACAAACCTCCCCTCGTGTCCCGACGTGAAGATTGGAGATCACCTCGGACTCTTGCTGCTTGACGGCGAGGACGCATTGTCACTGGCTGGCGAAGTGATTCATCATTCGACTGCTGATACGTTTGGAGTTGAATTTCGAGAGCTGAGCAATCATGATCAGCGAGCGGTAGTCGATTTGATCGGGAGATTGCACGCGCGGTTATAGATTCGTGGATCGACAAACAAGCAAAGACACAGCAGCAGTAGCGGCGAAGGCGGCGGTGGAAGCCTCTCACGGCCCTTCGACACGTGTCGTGTTGCGAGTTTTTATAGTGTTGCTGGCAGTCATCGGTGTGCTTTGGGTGATCTATAAGATAACCGGCATCCTCCTGCTGCTGGTGCTGTCGATCTTTTTCGCGTATCTAGTCTCGCCGCTTGTCGAGTTCTTACGACGACAAAGAATAATCGCAGGTCGCACGATCGCAATACCGAAAGTCATCGCGATCGCGCTCGCTTACCTGATCATTCTGGCCGCGATCGTGTTTGCGGTGTTTGTGATTCTGCCGAGCCTTAGTAATCAGTTTCCGCAGTTTGCTGATCAGGCAAGAGCAAATTGGAGATCGCTGAGCGATCGGACAACGGAAATCATTAAATATTCGCGCCGTTTGCCTGCCCCGCTGGTAAATGCTGGGACTGAAGCTGTAAATAACGCCAGCAGAATGGTGAGTGACACTACCACCGAACTCGCAACTGCGGCGCTGGCTTACATGGTTATTTACATTCCCTGGCTGATTTTGGTTCCGATTCTGGCGTTCTTTCTATTAAAAGACGCGGAGAGTTTTCGCCGATCTGCATTGCTGATGCTGCCGCGCGGGCGTTGGCGCTGGCGAGGCGACGAGTTTTTTCAGGACATAAACAGCACGCTCGCTGCTTACATTCGCGCCCAACTGACGGCGTGTTTGTTCATCGGGATCGTCTGTTCGCTTGGCTTCACGTTGCTGGGATTGCCGGGTGGGTTAGTGCTGGGAGTGCTGGCGGGGGTTTTTGAGTTTGTTCCCCTCGCTGGCCCACTTGCAATCGCGTTGCTGGCAGCGCTGCTTGCGATGTTTCATGCGGGTCCGTTCCATGCTTTTCTGGTGCTGCTGTTCTTAGGCGTTCTGAGGATCGTGCAAGACTACGTGGTTTACCCTCGACTAATCGGACAAGGCATTCATCTTCATCCACTCGCGGTAATCTTCGCGATTCTTGCTGGCGAGAAGCTGGCTGGAGTTGCAGGGATCTTTTTGGCGATTCCGGTGGTGGCGATCATTACGGTGAGTTATCGTCACTGGATGGAGCATCGTGGTAGCGAAGGAATTGCAGATCTTTTAGAGCCAAATGCTGCTGAAGCAGCTAAAGCGGCAGAAGTTGCGGCAGCAACCGCCGAAGAGCTCCACGCCGAATCCACGCCCGACGAAATGGTACGCGCCCGCCCCGACCTCACGACCGGCGAACTCAAGATGCCCGAAAATTCATAGTTCGCGAAGCGGCCTTTCTTAGTCCGCGAAGCGGACGTAAGCATAAAGCCTGGGGCGCAAGCCCCAGGATCCAGATTATAAAAGGGTGCGAGCCCGCGACGCGGGCGACAGCGCAATAGACAACAGGCTGTCGCCCGCTTCGCAGGCTCGCACGTTTTTTCATATACCGATCCTGGGGCTTGCGCCCCAGGCTTTATGCTTACGCCCGCTCCGCGGGCTTGCGCACGGCTTCCATCAACGAAACGAAGCGTTGGAAATGATGCTCGGCGTCGTGGGGGCCGGGGGCGGCTTCCGGGTGGTATTGAACCGAGATTACGGGCAGGGTGCGGTGACGCATTCCCTCAACACATTGATCGTTGAGATTGATGTGCGTCACTTCAACTTCCGGCGGCAAACTCTCAGCGCTCACTGCAAACCCGTGATTGTGTGACGTTATCTCCACGTTCGGATGCGACAACTCTTTCACCGGCTGGTTGCCGCCGCGATGTCCGAACACGAGTTTGAAAGTCTTTGCGCCAAACGCGCGTCCGAGCAACTGGTGTCCGAAACAAATCCCGAACGTCGGCACCTGCGCTTTCAACAGCTCGCGAATCTGCTCTACTTCCTTGTTCATCGACGCCGGATCGCCTGGACCATTCGATAAGAAAATTCCATCCGGCTTGAGCGCCAGCGCGTGGGCGGCTGAAGTCGACGCAGGCACAACAGTAGTCCGCACTCCCAGTTGGGCCAGCTCGCGCAACGAATTTCTCTTCACGCCGAAGTCATAACACACAACATGAAAACGCTCCTCGCCGTCTGCCGGAAAGTCATATGCCTCTTTCGTCGTGACAACGCTCGCCAACTCACGATTCTCCATCGGTGGCGACTGAAGCGCTTTTTCGACGAGACTCTTCTCGTCGAGATCCGTCGTTGAAAGACAGGCGCGCATCGCGCCCTTGTCGCGGATGTGACGGACGAGAGCGCGCGTATCGATACCTTCGATCGCGACGATATTCCAGCGTTTCAGATACGATTCGAGACTCTCTTCAGAGCGCCAGTTGGACGCGATGCGGCTCGCCTCACGAACGACGAAGCCCTCTACCCACGGGCGCGTCGATTCGGCATCCTCAGCGTTAATGCCGTAATTGCCGATCAGCGGATACGTCATGCAAACGATCTGGCCGGCGTATGACGGGTCGGTGAGCACTTCCTGGTAACCCGTCATCGAGGTGTTGAAAACCATCTCGCCGCACACTTCACCGTCAGCCGCCCACGAGCGACCACGAAACGTGCGACCATCTTCCAGAGCTAATAGAGCTGCGCGTTTATCAGTCATCTTGTAAATCCTGTGAAATCTTGCAAGATTTACAGGATTATTGGCTACTCTTAATAAACTGCTGCGCCTCATTCAACCAGCGCTTGCTGGCGCGGTATTTATAAGCCGGCGCCGTCTTCACCGCTTCGATGCACGCCTGCATCAAGCTCGTCGCTTCACGCTTGTGCCCGAGGCCCGCGTGCGCCCGACCCATCAAATACAAGCCTTCCGGATCAGACGGTCTGTGTTCGAGAAACTGGTCCAACGCCGTCCGCGCATCTTCAAACTGTCCCGCCGCGATGTACGTCGCCGCCACTTCGCGCCAAACCTCGTGCTGCGCGTGCGCCGGATTATGCGCCACAACCTGTTCGAAGTTCTGAATCGCGTCGGCGTATTGTTTCTGCTGTCGAGCGATCCTTCCTAACTGATAACTTGCGTCAATCTCTTCCGGATCGATCTGTAAGGCGCGTTCAAAGCGCTGGCGCGCCTGGTCCAACTCACCGCGGCTCTGGTGAATCAACCCGAGATTGTAGTGCGCGGAAGCATCCGCGGGATTGAGTGTCGCCGATTCGAGATTCTGCTTGAACGCCGCGCGCGCGCGATGACCGCCCATGATGTCGCTGAAATAATTGCGCAACAGCAGGAAAAGAAAGAACAGCAGAAACGGCGAGCCAGCCACTCCGGAAAACAAATGAAACGCGAGCGGCGCAACAAACTGTGCCGCAAAACACGAGATGAACGTGACCGCAAACGCCCGCGCCACTGACATCCTGAACGTGTCTTTCACCGCCACAATCATGCCGATGCCCAACAGTCCGCGTTGAAACATTGCGAAGAGGCTATACGCGAGAAAAACCGGATTCTTAAACTGCTCAGCCAGGGGTCCGGTCTGAGTAAATTCAGGCGCTGCACCTGGCGTTGAATAGGCCTGTAGAAGCATCGCGACGGTCTGCGCCTGGATTCCGGAGTAGTGCAGAAAAATCGCGATCAGTAATGAGAGAAGATTGGCAGCAGTAAGAGCGTAAAACAGCGAGGCCGCGAGCGGCGCGTATTCCTGCGTCAGCACTACTCGAAAACTGCCGCGTCGCTCGAACATATTGGCGACGAGCGTCAGTATCGGCACCAAAACGATTGCGACAATGGCGATGATCTTCGCAGTGTGAAAGAGCTCCCACGTAATTCCGTACGTCGCTCCCGCAAACTTTTTCACCACGAAGCCAAACGCAAACTGCCCGGCGAACGCAATCAATACCACCGGCGCGAGTGAGCCGCGGTCGCGCATGCCGCGCATCCCACGCACTGGAGCGTAAAAGATCATTAGCAGGAAACGCAGCCAATCAAACATATGTATCAAGGCTGTGGCGTCGAATCACCGGGCACATACGGTTGCGGCGAAGGCTCACCCATCGTCGAGTTGTCCTGAAAATCCGGCTGAAACCCGGGCGACTTCGCGCCGGGGGGCGGATTGATGTCCTCGTGATGTATCACGCTAGCTTCGGTCAGCGGCCAGTAGCGAAACAGCGCCTTGCCGTAAATGTATTTCTTCGGCACGAGACCCCAGATGCGCGAGTCGCTCGAATTGTCGCGATTGTCGCCCATTACGAAGTAGTAGTTTGGCCTGACGTAAATCGGAGCCTGGCTACGATGCGACAGATTCAGGCGTGGATCGAGATAAGTTTCCTCGATGTCGCGACCGTTAACGCGCACGATGCCGTCGTGTACTTCAATCGTGTCGCCCGGTAAACCGATAACGCGTTTGATGTAACTCTTTGACGGGTCGTCGGGAAACCAGAAAACGACGATGTCGCCGCGCTCGATCTTGGGCGCCCAGCGAAAATCGTCGTAATAGATCAGCTTGTTGACAAAAATGCGCTCGCCGTCGTGTAGACGAGGCAACATTGACGTGCCTTCAACCTTTACCGGCTGCACGATGAACACCACCACTAGCGCCGCGATCATCAGCGCGAAGATCAGATCGCGGAGCAATAGCCGGGCTTCAGACCAGAGGTCGTTTCGCGACGCCTCTTCCGGCCTGTGTTCCTGAATGTCTTTATCGTCGTCGACGTGAACGCCACCGAACGGCGGTGGCCTGCGTTTTCGAATTCCAAACATAATTAACCACTCTATGAAACGGGTTTGAGGTTAGCCTAAAGCCTGTTCTCTGTGCAATCTTTGTGCGGGCTTTTTTGCCATTTCCTTGACAGGGTTTGCCGGTGCTCTCTATCATCGTCGCCTGCATTTTGCGGCCCCCCGGACAGCGTCCCAGGTGCAGCAGAAAAGAGGCCCCTTGACGTGATCAAGTTAGACATCATCAACCGCGTTGCTGATAAAACCGGCGTGCCGAAGATGAAGGCTGAACAGGCCGTCGAAGCTCTTTTTCATTCGATGAAGGAAGCGCTGACGAGGGGTGAAAGAATTGAGCTCCGCGGATTCGGCGTTTTCGTCGTGAAGCCGCGCAAGCGAGGCGTGGGGCGCAACCCACGCACCGGCGAAGAAGTGGCGATTCCGTCAGGCAAGACGATTCGCTTCAAACCGGGCAAGGAATTGCAGGCGCACGACGGCGGCGACATCGAGATCGACGATTCAGTCGATGACGATGACGAGTTTTAGCGCTTCATACACATCGGATCGTAGTTGTAGGGGCGGCCCTCAGTGGCCGCCCCTTTTCGACAACAAACGCCGTGACTAGAAGAACAAGTCAGGAAGAGGGGCTTCCCCCGCTTGTCCAATCCAAGCAACAGCGGGGGCAAGCCACCCTTCCTGACTTGTTCGCGTGAACCGTTTGAGAATCAATAAACGTTTTTAAGGTTTATGTAATCATACGAGGACGATGGACGAATCGCTTAGAACTGTTCCGCCCACGTTAGGGAAGTCGTGGCTCTCCGCGCGTGAGTGGCGACTGCATGGCAGTCTGTTCCTGCTGACAGTTGTCACGACAATCCTGGCAGGCACGATGCTCGCGGCTCCAGAGCTTCCCATTCCCGAGCCGCGCCTTGCGAGCCCGCTGGATTACTTGCTCTACGTTCCGCTTTCATATCTGTATTCAATTATCGAGCTGCTGCGCTATGCGTTCTCTCATCCGACACTAATCGCTGAAGGCGCGACGTTCTCAGCGTCTTTACTAGCGATTCTCTTCTCGCATGAGATGGGACACTATCTCGCGTGTCGCTACTACAAAGTTAATGCCACGCCCCCGTACTTTATTCCGGCGCCCCCATTGTTTCTGGCCGGAACTTTTGGCGCCTTCATTAAAATTCGCTCCGCCATTCCGTCACGCCGCGCGCTTTTCGATATCGGACTGGCTGGCCCGCTCGCGGGATTCGTTGTCGCTGTGCCCGTAGCCGTGATTGGAGTTTTGACAGCCGGGACACCTTTGGACCACAGCGGCAACTGGATCTACTTCAACGACCCGTTACTGATTCGATTGATCAGCAAACTCGCAGGCATTCCGCTCGATCCAAACACACCCACAAACCCGTACTACATGGCGGCGTGGATCGGATTACTGGTGACGAGCTTGAATTTGATGCCGGTGGGCCAACTCGACGGCGGTCACGGAACCTTTTCGTTGTTCGGCGGTCGCGCGCACAAAATCATTGGTCGAGTTGCGTTCGTGACCATGGCCGCGCTCGCGTTTCTGGGATTCTGGTGGCACGGCAGCCCGAGTGGATTTCTTTATGCGGTATTACTGGCAGTGATGATGAAAGTCCCTCACCCACAACCAGCGGTGATGGAACCGTTGGGCGTGAAGAGGATCTTGATTGCTATCGTGACGTTGATCGTGTTCGCGCTCTGTTTCCTACCTTTTCCAATTACGATTAGTTAGACAGGATTAACAAGATTTTTCAGGATTCACATGTAAATCCTGAGATATCTTGTGAATCCTGTCTAAACTACTGCCGCGGGTAAGAGGCCTTTGATTTCCCGGACGACGCGGACCACTTCTTCCTGGTTCGCGAGAGCGATCATGAAGAATTTGTAGCCCTGGTGGAAACAGATTACACCGTTCGCGAAGAGCCACACGCCATCGAGAAACGGGTTGCCGCCGAGTAGCCAACTGATCGGCGCACCGGTGATCGCGCCCGGTTGGAAGATCTGGGCCCACATCGCCGCCCCTGCCGCGCAACTGAACGCACCCAGCAACGGCGCGCCAACATACTTCGCGATCTTCCGTTCAAACTCCGCGCGCTGTTGTGCCGCTTCATCGAGCTCGCCACGCGCAATCAGTTCTTCCTGCTTCTTCAAATAACCGTCAAACTTTTCGCTCGCCTTATGTAAACCCCAAACCGGAAGGGCCGAGTGCGTCAGCCAGTGCGGGTGTGAACCGAGCAACACAGCATCCAAACCCGGAAATGCAGCACCAGCTCTGATGCCCAGCACGAGCGAGACTGAAACTACCGCAGCCTTGCCCGGATTCTCCTTGATCCAGTCGCGCGCTTTCAGTAAGCCAGTCGTCGCTGCAGCCGAGGCACGTGTGAATCGCGCGCCGGTGTCGTAGATCGATGACGCGCGCTCGTAGTAAGTCTTCGCGTCGTCATAAACTCGTTTGCCAGTATCGCCGGCAACATCGCGCACCGCTTTTCCTGCCTTCTTAACATTCTTTACGGTTTCATTGGCCGCACGGCGCGCGGCGTCGCTGATTTCATCATCGTCGGTCAACCGCTCGGCCTCCGACCGCAGACGTTCCGCCCCGCCGGCTACCGTCTCAGCGCCACGCTTTGCAGCCTCACCAACCAAATCCGAAATCGAGTATTTCTCGTCGAGCTCGCGAGCCTTGCGGCGCGCTGCCTGTTGCCACTCGTCCAGCTTTTCCTTGTAATCAGCCATTACTATCCTCGCGATGCAAGTCCCAGATTTCCATCGCCTTGTACGTCACCCGCAGCCATCGAGTTCGACCGCGTCAGCTCCATCGCCACCACGCGATCGCGGCCATTTCGTTTGGCTTCATACAAAGCGACGTCCGCTGCTTTCAGCACATCAGCAGCAGTTTGCGCGTCACGAGGACATTCCGCAACCCCAAAACTCGCGGTAATGTAACGGGCAGTTGGAATTTCCAACACTTTGATCGCAGCCCGCAATCGTTCGGCGACTTCCAATCCGCCGTCTTTACTGGTTTCAACCAGCAGCACCGCAAACTCCTCGCCGCCGATTCTCGCGGCCAGATCGATACCGCGCGTGCCTTCGCGCAAGACTTTGCTGAGACGGCGAATGGCATCGTCGCCCGCGTCATGACCGAAGCTGTCGTTGAGATCCTTGAAACGGTCGATATCGATCATCAACAGGCTGAACGGATGGCCGTATCGTTCCATACGGGCCACCTCGCGTTCCAGTTGACGCTCGAACCTTCTGCGGTTTGCGAGGCCGGTCAGGTGGTCCGTAAAAGCCGCTTCCTCGCAAACGTCGAGATAGGCCTTGAACTCGAGCAATGTCCTGGTCCTTGCAAGCAGGAGATCGAGATCGGTCGGGTCAGTGATATAACCCAGAGCGCCGGCTTCATTGGCCCGTCGCAGATCTTCGCTGCGCCGGCCCGCCGCGGTCTGCATGATGACGGGAATAAACTTCGTTACCGGGTTGGCCCTAATTCGCTGGGCCAACTCGTACCCGTTCATGCGCGGCATCATGACGTCGGTTATCACGAGGTCCGGCTGATAGGATTCAATGGCCGTCAGCGCTTCATCGCCGTCCGTCGCAGTGGTTACGTTGTAACCCGCGAGGTCCAGCGCGGCCTTGATCAGGCTTAATTTATCGGGGTTATCGTCAACTACGAGTATGTTGAATTTTGACTCCATAAAACGGGTTCGTCTTGCTTCTTTATTGTTCTTGCACGCTCTCGTGCTTCATGCTACAGTTCGGGCCTCGGTTTAACGTGTCTGTACTCGCCCTAAATCGCGTCAAAAAGATACAATCGAGAGTAACAATCCTGGTCGCAGTGGGTGTCCTTACAGTCATCATAAAATTAGCCCGCACAGGACCACGTTGAACGAGCAACACCGACAACTGATTCAAGCTGGAAACCGTAACTCGATGCCCAAAAGGACATGGAGATGAATGCCCTGCAGGAACAAAAGCGCGCGCGGGATTTAACTCCCGAAGATCGCGCTGAAATAATCCGCCGGTTGGAATTTGGCTCAGCCCTGGACGATGCGCTTGTTAACGACATGGCTCGTAATTCAGTGGTCCTTGATTTTCGTCGTCGTCGCTTTGTCTACCGTGCGGGGGAACCTGCCGACTGCCTCTATGCGATTATCCATGGTCGTGTAAAACTTTGTCGTATCGAACCGGACACAGCGCGCGAAGCCGTAATCGATATTCTTCCCGAGGGATCCTTGTTTGGGGAATCAGCTCTTTACTCAGCAGCGGGGCAACGGGCGAACTCTGCAATCGCCTATGAAAATTCCAGGCTCCTGCGAATTCAGGTCGGGGATTTCAAACGGGGGATGGCTGAGGATGACCGCCTTCATGATTACACTTTCCGCCTGATCGGTCAACGACTTGATCACGCCGAGCGCCGCCTGGCTGATTTTGCGCTCAACGCCATTCCCGCCCGTCTTGACAGATTACTTGCTGATTTTTCCATGCGATACGGGGTTTCCGAACCCGAAGGCGTGCTCATCGATATTCCACTGCCCCACCGAGAAATTGCCTCAATTGTTGGCTCAACTCGTGAAAGCGTCACGGTCCGCTTGAATGCCATGCGCCGCGAAGGTACGATCGCATTCGTCAAACGACGAATATTGATTAAGCGACCCGTATCTCTTTAATGAAGTGTCCAACCTGCGGTAAGCCAGTCGAGTGGAAAGACAATTCTTTCCGTCCCTTCTGTTCTGAACGCTGCCAACTTGTAGACCTCGGTAAATGGGTCGAGGGCGAGTATCGTGTGCCCGGCGAGCCCGTGCCACAGGATCAGAACGAGAGGACAACAGTCGATAATGACGAGTAAAAAGAACTTACTCCCACAGCGGCGCAACGGCGCAGCGGAAAACGCAAAGCCAGTTTCCGTCGCGCCGTTGCGCCGCCGCGTGGGTAACTTTCTTGCGATCGCATGCGTTTGCGGTCTGATGTTGTTCGCTGCGTGCAGTAAAAGCACCACCACCACGAACACGCCCGTAATTTCGAACCCACCAACCGGGACCACTTACCCGATGCCGCCCACGGGTACAGCAGCATCACTCGCCAACATGGGTTGGCAGCTCGCCGACGGCAACCACTCAGTTTTTTCCGAGTACAAAGGCAAGGTCCTGATTTTGGATTTCTACGCCACCTGGTGTGGCCCATGCCGCGACAGCATTCCGCATTTGATCGGACTACAGAAAAAATATGAAGACCAGGGCCTGCAAGTCGTCGGATTAAACGTCGGTGGACCAGGCGACGAGCAACGAGTGCCCGCATTCGCCGAAAAGTTCGGCATCCAATACCCGCTGGCCCAACCAGACGAAGATCTGGTGGTGCTTCTGCTTGCCGACCAGAACGCAATTCCACAAACATTCGTCTTCGATCGACAGGGCCAGCTTGTGCAACGTTTCGTTGGCTTCGGACCGAGCACGGGTATTTATCTCGACGGCGCGGTCGAAACAGCGCTGAAGTCAACAGCTAATTAACATCATCAGACGGGTTTCAAACTTGAGAAAAGCAAAGATTCTAATCACGCTTGGCCCAGCTTCTCGCGAACCGCAAATAATCGAGAAGCTCATCGCCGCCGGCGCGAATGGCGTGCGCATCAACATGTCGCACGGGACGCACGAAGAAAAGACTGAGGACATCAAACGCGCACGCGCTGCAGCAGCAAAACTCGGACGCCCAATTGCGGTTTTAGTCGATCTTTCCGGGCCAAAGATTCGCACGGGCGAGTTAAAAGATGATCAGCCTGTAAAACTAATACCTGGATCTTTGTTTACGATCACGACTCGAACAGTTGTCGGTGACGAGCGTCAGGTTTCGACAAACTACGGAGACCTGCCACGTGTCGTTCAATCCGGCACACGCATGTTGCTCGACGATGGCGCTCTCTCGCTGATCGTCGAAAGCGCAACTGATACAGACGTCATCTGCAAAGTCATCGACGGCGGATTGCTCGGCGAGCGCAAAGGAATCAATCTGCCGGGCGTCGCGCTTCCGATCGCGTCACTGACCGACAAAGACATCGTCGATCTCAAGTGGGCGGTCGAGCAGAACGCCGATTACATCGCGCTCTCGTTCGTCAGACGCGCGAGTGATTGTGAGCACGCAAAGGAGTTGATCAAGGAAGCCGGCGGTCGCGCGCCGCTGATCGCCAAGATCGAAAAAGCGGAAGCGATCGATCACCTCGACGAGATCATTGCCGCGGCTGACGGAGTGATGGTGGCGCGCGGGGATCTCGGCGTCGAGACGAGCGTCGAGCTAGTGCCGGTTTATCAAAAGCGCATCATCGAGCGCTCGATTCAAGCCGGGAAGATGGTAATCACTGCCACACAGATGCTGCAATCGATGGTGTCGAGCCCGCGGCCAACGCGCGCTGAGGCGTCTGACGTTGCGAACGCCGTTTGGGACGGCACCGATTGCGTAATGCTTTCAAACGAGACCGCCATGGGTGACTATCCCGATGCGGCAGTGGCGATGATGGCCCGCATTATCGAGTCGGCGGAAACAGGCAAAGAGCCGTCGGAGGACAACCTGAGACACTGGCTTGGAAAGCAATCAGGACGCGTGAGTCGTGCGTTGTCTGAAGCCGCCGCGTTTGCTGCCGATGAGATGGGAACAAAAGTGACGGCGGTTTTCACGGCGTCGGGTTTGATGGCGCGCCGGCTTTCCTCAATTCGCCACGATCAGCGCATCATCGCGCTCACGCACCGGCCGGAAGTGATGTCGGAGCTGTCGCTCATCTGGGCCGTTGAGTCGTTACTCATCAAGCACGCTCGATCGACGGAAGAGATGTTGAAAGTCGGTGAGCAACGTTTGCTTGAAGCGGGCGTGGTCGAAAAGGGAGAAGTGATCGTGATTATGGCCGGGCGGCTTTCCGGACTCGGACTTTCGAGCTCAGTGTCGATCTCAACTGTAGGTGGAGATTTAGGCCCGACAAGACAGTGAGTTTAAGAACAAACATGTCGGCGGGTCAGTTGTTTGACCTCATCATGCCCGCTGCTTTTGCTGTTTCCGCGCTTGTCTCGACGTGGGTACTCGCCTCAGCTCGCAAACGATTTCACTTTTATTACGCACTTGCGCTAGCACTCGGCACGCTGTTTCTGCCGTTCATCGTCTTTCCACTTTATCTCGTGATAATGATGTGGCGCCCGAAGATTGGGCCAACGCCAAGATGGCGCTACTCGCTTCCGTTGCTGTATGCAGTGATTGCTTTGTCTGTTATCGGAGCCTATTTCTACTTCGATAGCCGGAGCGTTGATGCCCACCTCGCACGCGCCACGCGGGCAAAGCTCGTGGAGGATTCGACAACCGCGATTCGCGAATATCGTGAGGCGCTCAAGCGCGAAGACGATCCACATACGCACAAGCTCCTCGCGATTGAGCTTGCGAATGCTGGATATCTGACAGAGGCAATCGAGGAGTTCAAATTGGCGGAGCAAGGAGGGGAGACGTGTGCTGATTCTCGCTGTGAGGCTGCACGCGCGAAGATCAAGTGAGACAGGATTGCAGGATTTCCATGATTAAGAGGATAACTACCGGTAATACCAAAGTCGCGTCCGGGCTACTAATCGTTCTGTCCCTTGTTTAGCTTCTATCTTAATCTTTCGGAATTTTGCTTTGGGATCGGAATGCTCGGGCGCGATTACTAGCTGATAGTGTGCTCGCAATTCGAGAGCTATCAATTCAAATATCTTGTTCGAAGCCAGTGGTTCAGTCGCATTTATGGTGAAGAAAGCGCGACCGCCTGTCGCAACGCTGAGCTCGCCGAGCTTTTCAGCGTCTTCGGTGGGACGCAAACGGTAGTTGATGCTGCCTGCCAGCTCGAAGCTCACGTTGGCGCCAACGCAATAGAGCACCGCATCTGAGGCTTTGAGCTTGTCCCTAATTTCCTTGAACCCGGTTTTCGAATTATTGTCACTGCCATCGCTGATTACGAGCAGCACGTGTTTCGAGTTGCGACCAGTCTTCACTTTATCAAGGGCCAGCGACATGGCGTCGAACATCGCTGTCAGCTTTTTGAACTTTAGCGAATCCAAGGTATCCAGGACGGCTTGAGGATCAGAGGTCCAATCCTGCACAAGCTGTGCTTTGCTATTGAATGTCACTACGAAATATTCGTTTGCGGGATTACTTACCCTGAGGAATCGCTCCAGCGCTGGTCTTAACTTGCTGGGAAGGCTCATACCGTCTGGTGGCGCGACGTACTGGCTGCCCGAGTCGTCGATCAGAATGCCAATACTCGTGGGTACATCCTGATCGCTGAGCGACAAGATCTTCTGCGGCTGCTTGTCGGAAGTGATCGAAAAGCTGTCGAGACTAAGGCCACGGCTCAACTCACCCTTGTCATTAGTGACAGTGACATTGAGGACGAGCGAATCCGGACTCTGCGCCCGAATAGTGCAGACGCAGGACAATGCGATGAGTGATAGGAAAAAGAATGTTTTGAGTGGGAGATTAGTCAGCACCGATCATTTCACCGACACCGCTCTTCTGCTCCTGGGCCATCTGGGCCGGGGTCTTCTGCGGGTCGCGCCAATTGTCGAGAATGCCGACCTGGTGAACGCACTGTAGCGTGCAGGTAGGCGCACACCACTTCTCAGTCTTGTACTCGCGGTCGAAGTCTTCCATCGTGTACTGGTCCAGCGGGATTCCCGGATAACCGCGCTGCTGCGAACACCAGTGCACCAGACCCTCTTCACAAATGTAGAGGTAACGCGCGCCCGCGCGACAACGCCAGTTGTAGGGCTTGCCTTCGGCGATGCTGTCCTGGAACCAGTTCAACCGAGCGTGATCTTTGTTTCCGAGTTTCTTGACCTGCTGGAAGATGTTCTTCTCTTTTTCAGAAAGCGGCTTGAGCGTTCCATCGACGTCATGAATCACGCCGACTGTAGTTGAAAAACCGAGTTCGGTGGCGCGACGAGCGACGGTCAAGGCGTCGTCAGGATTCTTGATGCCGCCGCCAATCACTGAATTGATGTTGACGTGAAAGTCAGCGTACTCCGAAAGGTAGCGAAGCTTCTTATCGAGCACGCGCAAGCTCTTGCGCGAGACTTCGTCCGGCTCAACATTGTCGATGCTGATCTGCAAATACTCGAGGCCGGCTTTGTTAAGACGTTTGATACGCTCGGGAGTGAAATAGTAACCGTTTGAGATCAGGCCCGCGATCATGCCGCGAACGCGAATGTGATTAATGATCTGATCGAGCTCAGGATGCATCATCGGCTCGCCACCGGAAATCGTGACGATGGATGTTCCGAGATCGGCAAGTTTGTTTAGCCTGGCTTTAACGACGTCGGGATCGATCGGCTTCGAAGTGTGGTCATACTCATTGCAATAGCCACAGGCCAGATTGCAACGGCGCATCGGAATCAGATGGGCCAGGACCGGATGGCGCGAGGACAATAACGCTCGACTGATAAAACTCGCCTCGCGGACCTTCAGTTTTAGAAATTTGGTCTTCCGCATTTTGACGCGAAGAATATGCGACTATGCGGTCCAACGCAACCGCAGCCACAAAAAAGCACAAAAAGAAATCCACAGATTACACAGATCTGTGTAATCTGTGGATACTTTTGTGCTTTTTGAGTACTAACTCTTGACGATCTTTACGTTCGAGGCGAGCTTCACATCGAAGTCGCTCGGATTAATCTTCTGGTTCTTTTCGAGATTCGTCAGGCGCATGGTCGTCGAGTCGTCGTTCTTCTCAACGATCTTCGTCTGCACCGGCATACCGGCTGAATCGATCCAGACTTCAGCGTACTTGTAACCCGCACTTCCCTTCGGCACGAGGGTCAGGTGAATCGTGCCAACGCCGCCCCACAAAGTCTCTTCACGAACGTCTTTTACCGGCTGGAAGCGCGCTTCAAGCTGTCCGCGCGACATGTTCATCATTTCCATCAGCCCGCCGGCCTTGTTGTCTTTCATTTTTCGCGAATCGCCCACATAAGCGACTCCCAAAGCGGGACGAAGGATCGTGTACTTGTTGTTGTTGACCGCGAGAACTTCTTTGCGCGGGCTGGACCAATCAATTCTTACTGACGCTTGGCGGCCTGCACCCGGCATGTAAATCACGACGCCGTGATATTTATCTTCAACACCAAGCTGCGAATTGTATTTCGAAACGCTGATCCCGGCGCGCAACGTCTTCAAGCTCGCCCGGTTCTTCTCCAACCGATTCAAAACAGAACTCACAAGGCCTGCGCCCTGACCGTTCGTCGTGGTCGGGGTCACTATGACGAGTGCGGATAATATAAAAGCCAACATCAGGCCCGAGGCAATCAATCTCTTCATAAATGCTCCTTAGACTCCGTTCTCCTTTCGCGTGGTTCCAACCAAAAAACCTCGCAATTATAGGGAATGACTATCGTATGTCAACCTCGAAACTCAGGGTCTTTCCGTCGGGACCTGTTATTTTCCGGACCGCGAGGACCTCTGCGTCGATGCGTCCCGTAAGCGCCCTTACCTGCTGCTCGATCCGGCCCTTATCTTCTTCATTTCCAATAACTTCAGGTCGCAAAAGCAGGGTCCTTTGAACGGGGCTTTGATGCACTATACTCTGGGCTCGTTCGCCACCCGAAAACCAGCTTTTTGGTGTCAAAAAAATGAAGATTAAAATGACCACACACAGAAGGTCCCATTGCCAGGTATTTCTTGCGTAATTCCAGAAGAAGATCTTCTTAAGTGTGGTAAACAGGCCTCGCACGTTCTCAAGCTTGCAAGTAAGCAGCCACGCGAGCCGTGGCTGGCGGGTCAATAGAGTTTAGCCTTGTCGTTGCAGTCCTGTAAAGATTTTAAGCCCTGCATCTAGAACCAGTCAGGAAGAGGGGCTTGCCCCCGCTCGTCCAAACCAGGCAGCGGCGGGGGCCAGCCCCTCTTCCTTACTGGTTCCATGATTACCTTTCAATTAAAGCCTGACGGTGGGAGCTTGTTCGACGATGTGCCCGTCGCGCATCTGTACGATCCGCTTACACATAGCCGCAGCTTCCGGGTTGTGAGTGATCATGATGATGGTCTGGTTGAAGCGGTAATTCAACTCCTGAAACATGTTAAGAACCAGAGCTGAATTTTCAGAATCGAGATTGCCCGTCGGCTCGTCCGCGAGAACAATCGCCGGACGCGTCACTACCGCACGCGCAAGTGCAACTCGCTGCTGCTCTCCGCCTGATAATTCAAGCGGCTTGTGATGCAGCTTGTCTTCAAGTCCGAGCAAGCGCAGCACGTCGCGTCTGAGCTGCGGATCGCCGCCGCCGTTGCCATGAATTCGCTCCGCCAGTCGGAGATTTCCTTCAGCAGTCAGCGTGGGAAAAAGATTGAATCTTTGAAAGACAAACCCGATCTTTTTGCGACGAATTGCCGTCCGTTTCGCGTCTGAGGCGGCGGTGATGTCTTCACCATCGATCACGATGCGACCGGAAGTCGGCGTCAACAGTCCGCCCAACAAATGCAGCATGGTCGACTTCCCACAACCCGACGGCCCCATGATCGCTACGAATTCACCTTCTTCAACTTCGAGCGAAACACCACGCAGGGCCGGCACATCGACTTTTCCGATGCGATAAACCTTTACCAGATCTTCAGCTTGTAAAATCGTTCTCATCGATGCTACCCGGCGCTACAGCGCTCGGTTCTGTTATCTATTAGCCGTCTTCTTATTCTGGGCGTCGAGATCGACTTCCGGCAATCCCCACTTGTTTTCTAACACAAACGCGCGTGGTGGATAGTCGCGATTCAGCTCGACTGAAGCAGAATCCTGATAGCTGATGCTCAACTTATATTGATCCTGTGGACGCGTAATCTCAACCCGGCTGGGCAGCGAAGCTGTCGGGCCACTGCCAAGCGCCTTTTCATTAGAATAAGACACATCTGTGATCAACTGGCCTCGCTCATCATAACTTTGCACGCGCGCCAGACGAATTCCGCCCACACGATCAAACCAGAAGCGCCTCACAAGCTTTGCGTCACCAGGAGCAGCCGTCGAAAACTCATCGAGGAAATAATAACCTCGCATGACCCGCGCGTCTTTCTTTGCCTGACGACGAGTATCAGGCTCCTCGTTGAAGAACTCGCTCTGCGCATAAACCAGCGAGCTATCGAACGGGCGAATCATGAATGCGTCGGTCAGATGTTGCGGGCGCAGATTTGAAAGCGCGCTGACTGTTACCTTTTCAGTCTTTTGCTGGTCTGTTTGTTGTTTGGCGCCGTCGCCGTCTGCGTCAAACTTTCCATAGTCGACGCTGTTTGTTCCCTTCACGAAGCGCTTGTATTTTTCGTCACCTTTCAACACGGCCAGCCGGAAGTGCTCACCATCGGACGCCATCTGCGCGATGTCGACGAAAGTGAACTGAATGATCAGGTAGATCTGGCCGGGTCTTTGCAGCGTGAGCGTGCCGTCGACGAGTCGATATTGATCGGCAATGCCTGACGACGCGAACGACGTATCTTCAAATTGAATATCAACTTTCCCGTGAATCGATTTCACAGTCGAGAGCCGGTTCACTTCCTGAATCAGCCGCCCCTTGTCGGCTCTCGTTAATGGACCCAGAAGCTGTGGGACCGTGATCTTTTTCTTCGCGCCGAACAGACCACAACCAGCAATAAAAAACAGAACTCCGACAGCTAAGACTGACAGCAGTAAACGAGAGGGCGCGATTCTGTGGGCGTTGAAGTATTTGAGCATCAATCTTAGGCGCCAATCATACGTCAAACGCCGAAGAATCGAGAAATTCGTTTACAGGATTACATGATTGTTCAGGATTGACATGTAAATCTTGTAATCCTGTCAAGGCTTTGCCCAAAAAAGTCCGATTTCTCTGTGCAACCTCTGCGTTCTCTGTGCCGCTGTGGTTGAAGATTGCTTAGGAAAACCACCACAGAGGCACAGAGAACGCAGAGGTTGCACAGAGAAGAACATGTGTAACGACTTTTTTGTCAAAAACTACCTCATCAACACGCTAGTTAAGCTGAAGCGGTGGCTTCTCGAATCTTCCTCTCAATTTGTTGATTGCATTCACAATGCTCGGCCTGCTTAACAACTTCTGTTCCAACCGGTGTCTTCCCGGAAAGTCGAGCAACATAATACCGAGAAGAACTGTAAGCAAGCCTTGTCCGGGCACGCCTGGCAGCGACAGCACGATGCCGAGCGCAACCAGCAGAACGCCGGCGATGTTTTTTCCAATCACTTTCGCAGCATGGATCCAGGGTCGCGGTCCGGCCCAGAATTTCGTTTTGCGACTCTTGCTGAAGTGATCGGCAGGCAGCTTGACCAGGATCAATGTGACGATGCCGAGGTTTGCGAAGAAACTAACAAGAAAAATCGCGATCCCGAAGAGTGCTTTACGCCAGGTAATGGATAAGAAGAAGTCCGATAAGAAATCAAACATTAGGTTGCAGTTCGCTGCGCGCTTTCAGAATCGATCGGAGAAGTTCTTGCACTATCTGTTCCGCAACGCCTTCGAGATTGAATTCCGGGTTTTGCGCGACGTCCCAAAACTCGTCGAGACCGCGCGCGCCCGCGCGTTCGAGCGCGAGCACCTGGATTAGCAGGTCCAATACGTCCGCAGCTTTGACGAGTCGCGCCTCGAGGCTTTCGCGACGTTCGTAATCGTTGTAGAGAGCTGCGTATGAGCCGTCTGCATCAACTGCGTTAACGACGTCTGCGAAAGCGGCAGTCTCGGCCTGCTTCCGCGCTGCGGAGCCGAAGTAGAGAGTGGCAGTGCGCGGCATGTCTCCGACGCGTGTTTCGGCCCAGTCGTGAAGCAAAGCGGTGCGTAAGACTTTTTCGACGTCGATCGGCACGCCACGCACTTTACAACGATCAGCGAGCAACATCGCGGTTATCCCAACGCCAAACGAATGCGCCGCGACGGATTCAGTGCCGTTGGGAAGACCACGTAAGGTCCAACCGGTCCGATCGAGGCGTTTGAGGCGTTGAAGCTCGATTAGAGTTGAGAGCATCGTTATGGGGCTCGCACGATTATCGTCCTGCGCTTTTCTCCAAGCGTGACCGTGAGTGGTTTGTCGAGTTGAATCGGATGCGTCTCGCCGTCGATGCTGATCACGAAATTCGAGGGTGTACGCGTCAGTTCTGCGATTGGTGCGTTTGGAGGAATTCGCGGTAACAAGTTCGTTGCGATAACGCGCCACGTCGTGGCCTCACAGCGAATCCGCAGTCCCGGCAAGTCACTCTCAAACGATTCGTCAACTGCGATCGCGTCGGCTTTGAACACTCCCTCGCCACAACGCACACCCGCCGCGTCGTAGAAAGTGACCGCACCGGAGACAAACGCGTAAGGAAGCGTGCTGCGATTCTTCACAACGATGCGAACGTTCGTGACGGGCGTTTCCGGCGCACCGTTCAGGGCAGTAGTTCGCAACGTGGCTTCAAGGGCCGGCGCACCACTCGCGTCCAACGCCACCGCCGCAGTGGTAAGCGCCACACGCTGCTCATTCAAACTTCCCACCACCGTCCTCTCCTGCGCAGTGGCCAACAACGCGCTACACACCACCAATAAACCCGCCACCATCATCTTCATATCGGAATCTCCTTTTAGCCACAAAAGGGCCCAAAAATTCACAAAAGATAAACCAAATAATTTCCCTTCACTTCTTAAAAACTACCTTCGCGCTTTGTGTGCCTTTGTGGCAACTCTTTTTGTGCCTTTTTGTGGCTACTCTTTTTCGCGGATTATCGCGTACATGAGCTGGTCGATCGTCTGACCATTCTTCGTTACGCTCTTTCTCAAACGTCCCTCAAACTCATATCCCGCTTTTTCGAGCACGCGCGCCGAGGCGCGGTTCCAATCAAACACGTGCGCGTACAACCGGCACAGATCGAAGTTCGCAAACGCATACTCCGTCACCGCAATCAATGCCTCAGTCGCAATCCCGCGTCCCCAGAACGGCTCGCCGAGCCAGTACCCGATTTCAGCAGACCGACGCTCGACGTCGTGTTGCGGCGTGAAGCCTATACCACCAACCGCCTCACCGGCTACGTCAATCGCGAAATTTGTTACCGGTTTCGAATCGACAACTACGTCGAGCCAGTTGCGCGCATCGCGCGCGGTGTACGGGTACGGAAAACGATCGCGCAGGTTGATCGAGACTTTGCGGTTGTTTGCATGGCGCACAATCGCGTCGCGATCGCGCCACTCCCAACTACGCACAGTACATGTTTTCAACCTAAGATTCACGTTTCTATTCGTGGCAACACAGCCGCACCGCGCGGCATGATGAACCCGTCTCCGCTTCCTGCATGCTCGAGCGCCTCTTCGATCCTCCGCACTGGGACCATCCGCATGCGACGCACGTCATCAGGCGGAAGCTCTGAAACGAGGCAAACGCGGAACCGCTCTGCTTTCGTCAACAGCGCCCACGCAGTTTGTCCATTAACTTCATAACCGTTGACCAGTCGTGCCGCAAGGGCGCGCGCGTCAGGTGCGTCGAACCACTTCAGGAAATCGGGCCGCCCGAGCCCGTCGCTGCATTCAGCGAGCAGGACGATCGTGCCGCCATCGTTGCAGGCGAGGGCGGCCATGTCGAGCGCCTTGTGCGCCTGGATCAGATTGATGTCGTGCGGAAAACCACCGCTACTGGCGATCACGATATCGCGCTTCGACGGAATAGGAACAGAGAAATGCTCGAGATAATAGTCGCAAGCTGCACGATGAGCCGCTCGCCAATCACCCGCGAACAACCTGACCGCCTGCTTCTCCTCGTTGACGATCGTGTTGATGCTAAAAACAGGCTCCACGAGCGACGCCACGCGCTCGCATTCTTCATGCACTGCATTGCCGTCCAGCGCTCCTGCGCGCACACCTTCTTTGCGACCGCCACTCTCGAAATCCAAAGCAAGCATGTGCGTGGCTTCGATCGTCTTTGCCGATGCGAGTCCCGGACAGATCGATTTGCGGCCGCCGGTGAATCCGGCGAAGTAGTGAAACGTGATACCGCCGGTCAGAAACACGCGCGAGAACTCGTTCAACGCGCTATTGAGCTCAACCGTCACGCCGCTCTCTGTCTTGCCAAACGCGTGGAGCTTTGATTGATCGTAAGCATCGTGCGTGAGAACTTGCAGGCGCTGGACGATGAACGGCGTCAGCAGCTCGAGCTTTTCTTTCTCAGTGACTGGACGATGAATGCCGGTTGCGAAGATCACCGCCATACTTGCGGGTGACACTCCGGCCTGAACAAGACGTCGCGACAGCAGGTTTACGATTTGCGCGCTGGCGGTGGCGCGTGTGGCGTCGGAAACAACGATCAGAACTGAGTCGTCGCTGCTGACAAGCTCGTCGATTGGTGGTGAAGCAATCGGATCATCAAACGCAAGACCGATCTCGAAATCTTTCAGCGGCGATTTTGGAACTCGATCCGTGCTAAGAACAGAAAACCGCGCCTCATCAAAACTGAGCTCAACAGATCCACGTCCATAAGCCAGTTCCATCATAGACCGAAGTCGATCAATACTTTCTCGATCGCGTGAAAAACAGCGAAATCAGTGTCGCCGGCGGTGCGTGCTTCGGTGAGCCACTTCCGCAGTTGTCGCGCTTCGTCGAGCGACGGGATGCGACACGCGCCCGTGAGCGCAAGGGTTACGAGAGAGTCAGGGGCGCCGTGCGTCATGAGGGCTGCCTGCAAAGCCGCCTGCTCGCGCAGGTCGAGAGTTAAAAGGAGATTTAGTTCCATTACCGCGCTCGGTTCTGATCGGATCTGAAACACGCCGTGCCCGCGTGGCAGAAATGAAATGTCTCATCTTCAAAGTCGGGGGTTTCCATCTGAATCGTGAGGTGGTCCACGCCAAATCGATCGTGAAGTTTTGTGCGCAGCTCTCTCAACAGATCAGGCTGCGAGATGCTCGGCGCATGAATCACGTGCGCACTCAGTGCTTCACGTCCCGACGTGATTGTCCAAACGTGAAGATCGTGTACGTCAGAGACGCCAGACGTGTCTAGAATCGCATTCTCAACCGCCGCCAGATTGATGTGCGCCGGAGTGCCTTCCAGCAGCACGTTCGTCGACTCTCTGATCAGTCTCACCGAGCCCCAGATAATCAATAAACTGATCACGACGCTGAATAGTGCGTCAGCCGCATACCAACCGAAGAGCGCCATACAAACGCCCGCCAGAATCGCTGCTACCGACCCGAGCGCGTCGCCCATCACGTGCATCCACGCGCCACGCATGTTGAGATCGACTTCCTGCCGCGCGTGCAGTATCCACGCACACGCGAGATTCACGACGAGGCCTCCGATCGCGACTACGATCATCGGTCCAGTCTTAATAACTGGAGGCGACTGCCAGCGTTCGTACGCGCCGTAAAAAATAAAAATCGAGATGACGACGAGTGCGACGCCATTGACGAGTGCGGCGATGATTTCGAGACGGTAGTAACCGAAAGTCTTGCGTGAAGTGGCGGGACGCGAGCCAAACCAAACGGCGGTAAGCGCAAGAATGAGTGCGGCCACGTCTGTGAACATGTGGCCCGCATCAGCGAGCAGTGCGAGTGAGCCGGTCCACCACGCGCCGATCACTTCGGCGAACATGTAGAACATCGTGAGGAGCAGAACCAGACACAGTCGTCGCCAGCTTTCGTTCTTATGCTGGTGCCTGTGCGTGTGTTCCTTTTGCGCCATACGATTGGCTCAGAAGGATAGCATAGAGTTTTGACAGGATTTACAAGATGTAAACAGGATCTACATGCAAATCTTGAAACATCATGTTAATCCTGTCTCACAGAGCCGTGAGGCCGAAGGAGGTATAGAACTCACGATAGAGCTCGTTGTATTCGCGCAGCGCGACTTCCATGATGCGCGATAGCTCTTCGATGTCAGTGACATTCACGATCGCGTTGACGTTGTTGAGAAACGCGGCGTGCGCGTCCATCGTGCGCAGTGAAGGCGACAAGAGCACGAAGAACAACCGGCGTCGCTGCGGCGGTCGCAGCACGTTGATCTCGCGAACCACGAACACCGATCCCTGCTCGGCTGGATCAAACTGCGGCTCGAGTACGACAACGTCCATCTTGTTCGCGCGCATTGTTTCAACTGCCTGGCGCGTGTCTTCAGCCACAAAAACCTGGCAACCTACCTCTGAAAGCTTGCTCGCGACAAGCTCACGGTAAGGCTCACTCGTGCAAACCAGCGCCTTGCGCTTGTCCCACGATGGACGCGCGTGCGGGTTCTCATTGCTCGGAGTAGCTCTTTTCGACAGCATGTCAAACAACATGCGAACCGTGTCGTCGTTTGCAGGTATTGCGCCGGGCGTCGACGGTTCGTAGGCACGCGCGGTCGATTGCTCGAAGCGCGGGTGATCGGTGGACGGAGAACCGCCGACAGCGAGTGCGCTCTGCTCAGTTGCGGGACTCGCCGGACCGGTGCTCACCGTCGCACTGCACTTCGGACAGCGAACGTTAAATGGTCGATTCGGCGACTTCTCGTCGTCGATCTGCAAACGCGTCGAACACTTTGGACAAACAATAATCATGCGCTACTCAATCATGCCGAGCATCGAGCCGGAATCATTAAACGTGCTGGGCGGCACGCCGTCGCGGCGAATGAAATCCTCCGCGGCCGTCATGCCTTTCAACTGCAGCAACAGATTGTTCTGGTTGGTCGCGAACGCAAGCCCGTCTTCCATAGACACTACCTTCGACTCGATCAGACCTTTGATCACCGTATCGAAGTCCTGCATGCCGTCGAGCTTTCCGTCACGCATTGCGTCAAGCAGCGACTTGCCCTCGACTTCGCCCATCTCGATGTACTCGCGCGTGCGCGGGCTCGATCTCAGTATCTCGACTGCCGCGATGCGCCCGTTGCCGTCAGCACGCGGGATCAGACGTTGCGACACGATGTAGCGGAAGGTCTGGGCCAGGCGGGTGCGAATCACAGGCTCTTCGTTCTTCGGATAGAGTCCGATGATGCGGTCGACAGTCTTCGAAGCGTCGATCGTGTGCAGCGTCGAAAGCACGAGGTGGCCGGTTTCCGCTGCTTCGAGCGCGATCTCGGTAGTTTCAAAATCTCGCATCTCGCCGATCAGGATTACTTTCGGCGCCTGTCGCAGAGTCGCACGCAGTGCGGACGGAAAGTCACGCGTGTCGTGACCGACTTCACGCTGGTTGATCGTCGAGCGTTTGTGGTTGTGGAGATATTCGATCGGATCTTCGATCGTGACGACGTGGTAATACTTTTTCTCGTTGATGATATCGATGATGGCGGCTTGCGTTGAGCTCTTGCCGGAGCCGGTTGGGCCAGTCACGAGCACCAGGCCGTTGCGCAGCTCGGAGATGTCGGTCAGATGCGGCGGCAAGCCGAGGGATTTCAACGTCGGAATGTCCGTCGGGATGACGCGCATGACGATCGAGTAGACGCCGCGCTGCTGGAAGATGTTGACGCGAAAACGTGCGCGCGAGGGGAGCGAGTAGCTCAGGTCGGCGGTGCCTGTGCGCGCAAGACGTTCGGCGGCGTCCGGATTGCCGTGCATGAGCGTGAGCGCGATTATCTCGGTCTGATAAGGCGAAAGCTTCTGCATTCCGAGGGGCTGGACCGGAGTGAGCTTGCCGTTGATCTCGACTTGCGGGAGCTGGCCGACAGAGAAATTCAGGTCGCTGATTTTGTCGGACACCAGCAACATTCGCTCGATAATGGGCGGTAAATCGAAGAAACTCATCAGGTAGGGTTATCGAAAGGAGGCGCCCTCTCGAATGCAGACGCGATTTTCGCGCATAACAATGACAAACGCAAGAAAATTATGTTTGTCGTAAACAGTGGTTTAGCTGGTGAGTGGCTTCAGTGATACGGGCTGGGTCGGATAAGAGGGCGCTAATGACGGCAACCGAGTCTGCGCCCGCCTCGATGACTGCGCGGGCGTTTGCCTGACTAATTCCGCCGATCGCGACGAGTGGAAATGTGCCGATGGCTTGGCGAACACTCCGGAGCCCATCGAGTCCAAGCACTGGAGCAGTGTCGCTTTTGCTGGTTGTGGTGAAGATCGGACCGATTGCGAGATAGTCGATCGGGAGTCTCGTTGCCGCGATTGCCTGTTCGATGTTGTGTGCCGAGTAGCCAATCACAGCCTCGGGACCTAATAACCTCCGCGCCGCTTCCGGCGGCATGTCGTCCTGGCCCAGATGAACACCCTGGGCGCCAACTGCGAGCGCCACGTCAACACGATCGTTGATGAGCAACTGCACGCCGCGTCGCGCCGCGACATCAACAGCCTCCTTCGCCTGCGGATAGAACTCGCGCGCTGACATCTCCTTCTCACGAAGTTGAATTAACGTAGCTCCGCCGGCACTCAATAACTCGACTTGCTCCGCATGTGACAAGCCTGACACGTGAACATCCGTCAGCGCATAAACCCGAGGAAGTATTAAACGCGGATTACGCGGATAGGATGGATTAACGCGGATCATTCCGTTTCCTTCTTCTTCGGTCGCATGTTCGACGGGAGCACGCGCTTACGCAGGCGGATACTTTGCGGCGTCACCTCCACCAGCTCGTCATCCGCGATGAACTCCAGCGCCTGCTCAAGCGACAACTCCTTCGGCGGCACAAGTCGCATTGCTTCATCAGCCGTCGACGCGCGCATGTTAGTCAGTTTCTTTTCCTTCACCGCATTCACATCGAGGTCAACAGCGCGCGCATTCTCGCCGACGATCATGCCTTCATAGACTTTCGTGCCAGGTCGGACGAACAGCATCCCACGCTCCTGCAGGTTGTAGAGCGCGTACGTCGTCGTGTCGCCCAGTCGATCAGCGACGAGTGAACCCGTCGATCGTCCACGCAACGGTCCCTGCCACTCGCCCCAACGCAGAAACATCGTGTTGAGCAGACCTGTTCCCTTCGTCTCAGTCAGAAACTCATTCCGAAATCCGATCAACCCGCGCGACGGCGCTTCAAACTCGAGGCGAACGCGGCCAGTCCCGTGATTTACCATCTTCGTCATCTGTCCCTTGCGTCGCCCGAGCGCTTCCGTGATCACACCGATGAACTCGTCAGGACAATCGATAACGACAGCTTCGATCGGCTCGAGCGTTTTGCCTTCGACCCTTCTCGTGATGGCTTCCGGTTTCGACACCTGAAGCTCGTAACCCTCGCGGCGCATCATCTCGATCAGGATCGCAAGCTGCAACTCGCCGCGGCCTGAAACTTTGAACTGATCCGGCGAGTCAGTTTCCTCGACTCTGATCGCGACGTTGCCGAGGATCTCTTTGTCGAGTCGTTCCTTGACCTGTCGTGACGTGACGTACTTCCCGTCGCGTCCAGCGAACGGCGAGTTATTGACGCCGAAGATCATCGCGATGGTCGGCTCGTCGACGGCGATCGACGGCAGCGACTGCGGGTTCTCGATCGAGGTTATGGTGTCGCCGATGTTGATGTTCTCAATGCCGGCAAGCGCGACGATCTCGCCGAAGCCCGCGCGCTCGACCGGCTCGCGCTTCAATCCTTCGAAGACGTAAAGCTGCGACACCTTTGTCTTTTGTAACGAGCGATCGGGTTTGACGACTGCGATCTGGTCGCCAATCTTGATCTCGCCGGAGAAGATGCGCCCGATCGCAAGGCGACCAACGTAGTCGTTATAGTCGAGATTAGCGACGAGTAGTTGCAAAGCATCCGTGCGCAACTCGCGCGGCGCGGGAATCGATTCGACGATCTGTTCAAACAGCGGCTGCAAGTTCGCGGACTGGTCTTCTAGCTTGCGTTTGGCCGTGCCGTCGCGAGAGACGGCGAAGAGAATCGGAAACTCGATCTGGTCGTCGGTCGCGTCAAGATCGAGAAACAGTTCGTAGATCTCATCGACGACTTCTGCCGGGCGCGCGTCGCTCCGATCAATTTTATTGACGACGGCGATGGCAGGTAATCGGGCTTCGAGAGCCTTGCGCAAGACGAATCGTGTTTGCGGTAGACAGCCTTCGGCGGCGTCGACGAGCAGCATCACGCCGTCAACCATCTTCAACACACGTTCGACTTCGCCACCGAAGTCAGCGTGCCCAGGTGTGTCGACGATATTGATCTTGAAGTTGTGATAACGGACGGCCGTGTTCTTCGCCATGATCGTGATGCCGCGCTCACGTTCGAGATCCATGGAGTCCATCACGCGCTCGCGCACCTGTTCGTTTTCGCGGAAGGTGCCCGATTGCCGCAGCATCGCATCGACGAGAGTGGTCTTGCCGTGGTCGACGTGCGCAATGATGGCGATGTTTCTGATGTCGTTTCTAAGTTGCATGAGGCTATTTAGCCACGAATCAGGCGGATCGTGATAATTGCCGGAGGGCTTCGAAGAGAACAATGCCGACTGCGGTGGCGAGATTGAGGCTGCGAATTCGCGGATTTTGCATCGGAATCTTCAGGCAGTTGCTCCAATTCGCCACGAGTAAATCTTCCGGCAGCCCGCGTGTTTCGCGGCCAAAGACGAGACAGTCTTGCGGCTCAAAGCGCCAGTCAGTGTAAAGCTTGTCAGCCTTCGTCGTGAGATAGACGAAGCGAGCCTGCGGCAACGATTCGTAGAGCGCAGCGAGATCTTTGTGTCGCATGAGTTGCACTTCCGGCCAGTAGTCGAGGCCTGCGCGTCGCACTGCGCGATCGTCCATGCGAAAGCCTGTGACACCGACGATGTGAAGCGGCGTGTTGGTGGCAGCGCACAGCCGCGCGATGTTGCCGGTGTTGGGTGGAATCTCAGGTTCGACGAGTGCGACGGAAAGCATGAAGCACAGTATAGGGACTATTGACCGATAGGACTTGTTCTTCTCTGCGCAAGCTCTGCGTTCTCTGCGCCTCTGTGGTTAACAAGTCATCTCACCGCAGAGGCGCAGAGAACGCAGAGGTTGCGCCGAGATCAAAAAAGAAACGACGAGCTTCGCTTGAAGGTCTCGTCGTTTCTTTTGTAAGGCCTCGTCGGCCTCAGATGTTTGTGTGCGCCGGTGGAAGGTACGTACTGTAACCTGCTGGTTCGGGTTATCTCTTCTTCGCGGGCTTCTTGCCTCCGCCCTTCTTTGCGGCCTTCTTGGTTCCGCCCTTCTTGCCTCCGGCTTTCTTTCCACCTTTTTTAGTTGCCATAGCTTCTATGTGCTCCTTCTTTCGTTATTGGGTTTTTTGTTTCTTCATGACCACAAGATACTGTGCTTACTTCGTTCTTGTGGGCTAGAGTAAACGGCGCACAACATCTTGCTATATAAACGCAATTATCACGGATGTCAATAACTTATTACTCCATTGCAAAAATATTTTTTGCAGCATCACGCAGCGAGATCCGCTGGCTGAAGAGCCTCATCGAGTCACACCGGCACTCTTGGACCACGCAGATCACGCCAACACCTCGCGCGATCGGATCTCACAACAAGCTTATATGTGCAACTACGAGCGAAGAATTAAATCGGAGTGGAATGAAAGATGAATGGTCCAACTACAACTAACGAAACAGCGGCGTGAAGATCCACTGCTCGTGTCGTTCGATGCCGTAGTAGGTCAACACTGAATCTCGCTTGCTGCGACTCGCAACTCCGACGAATGGACCAGTCGCATCATCGTCGACTGACGACTGGTCGCGCGTCGCGGAGAGCGCACCGAGATTGGTCGTATTAAGAATTTGAGGAACCGCAAACTGTTGTAATTGCGCCATTTGCGGATCGCGCGTGGGCGGAATAACGTTGTCCGTATAGAACATGATCGACTGCTGAAAATCGATCAATGCTTCACTGCGAGGCAGAATGAAACGCCACTCACCTTCGAGCGTTAATGGATCGCGCGCGGCAGACGCACGAAGTATTTGCCTTGTCTTCGAGCCACCGGGAATCGGTATTCCCTGTAGCAGTTGGTCCATCGATGTCGGTAGTGCCTGAGCACCGACAGCGCGAATAGTTCCGGAGCGATAACGATAGTAATCACGGATCGCATCGGCCACTTGTTCACCACGAAAGATCGCTTCCTGCTCGCGTTCACGTTGCGACTGTTGCTGTATGCTCGGCGCTACCGCCATCGCGAAAAGGGCAAGCACAGTCATCATCGCGAGCAGCGCGACGAGCGTGTAACCACCCTCAGATCGTCTCCGCGACACCGAAACAGGGACAGACGACGACGCTGAGTCTGCAGAGCTCGACCCGTATATCTTGTGGTCGTCGATCGTCTTAAGGTTCGTCATCTTCAGAATCAACTCGTGGTGTTGGACGCGACAAAGGACCACCAGCAATCTTGTCGCCTTCAGTCATTGGAAGTATGTGTTTGATCTTCAAACTCGTGTCTACCACCACGAGCTCCTTTTCAGAGATGCTGGTCACACGAAACCTGCCGCCGATCACGTCGCCGCGCAGAACTGACACGACGTTCCGGTTGCTGCGATCCTGAACCAGCGCCGTATCGGTGATGCGATTCTGTGGACTGATGATTCCGATGTAGGTGTAGTTGGGCGTCGGTGGTGCGGCAACGTTGACCGTCAGTTGATTCGAGAAGAGACTATTGTCGGGAGTGCGAACCATGATCTGGCGCGCGCCGGGAGCCGTGATCATCGACGCCGGCATCGTGGCCGAAAGTTGTTGCGGGCTCTTGTAAGCCGTGGGCAGTTCGCGACCATCAACAAAGATGCGCATCGCTGGGGTGAACTTATCGCCCGCAGCTTCCAGCTTGAAATCGGCAGTCCGTGCATACACGTTCGAGGGTGAAACAGACGCGAGCAGAACCGGTGGTGGCGGTTCCGGGGTCGGAGTTGGTGTCGAGGGAACCACGACAGGCTTCGCTGGCGGCTCGTAATAAGCAAAGATATTTCGCTTCGCCTCAGGCGCATTGTATGACGACGGCTCGTAGACGATAGGAGCAAACTTTGCAACGTCCACGACTTGCTGTGAAACCTGCGGAGCAGGAGTCTGGCGCTGCGTGGTCGTTGTTGCTGGTCGTTGCGGCGACGCGCTCGCTGTTGGCCTGGTCGTCGGCTTGGGCCCGCTGTCGAAACCAATTAAGGCCCAGTACAAAACCAGAATCGCTCCGAGCCCGAGCGCCGCGGCAAAGATCAATTTCTTTTTTTCACCTGGCTTGCTTAGATCGACCAGTGCCATTTCGTTATTCCTGAATTGCCGGCGCACTATCCGCAGCGCCTGGACGCTGAAAGTAAGTCGCCATGTTTAGCTGTAACGTCACGAGCGAACCGCGCGTGCCCGAACCCGCGCCGCCTTCTTCGGCTGACGCCGGCGCGTTGTTCTGACTTGCACGCTGAAGCTCAACTTCATTGATGACTACAAACTGCTTGCTTCGCTCGACGTCACGAATGAAGCGACGCACGTTCTGATACTCGCCCTCGACCGTCACCATCACGGCAAGTCCGGGATAAAAACTCTGCCACTTCGTGATCACCGTCTTGCCGGAATTCGACTTCGTGCCTGCAGGATCGAGCGTTGTGTAAGTCGGGCCCGACGTATTGCGCACGTTGTTCTTCACGATCAGTTGATTCAACTCTTCGTACAAGTCCATGCGACCCTGAGTCACTCGCATGAGATGGTCAGTCTCAAACTTGTTCAAGCTCGCCGCGGCACGATCGACAGTCTCTTTCGTGGTTGTGTCTTTGTTGATAACAGTGCCGAGCGTTTGCAGGTTCGTTTGCGTCTGCTTCAGATCCACGTTCAATGAAGCCAGCCGAGAACGAGCGGGGATGAGAAAGTAGACGTAACTCATGAGGACGAGTGCGAACACGAGACAACTGCCGGCGAGTGCGACAACTTCAGCCACTCCAAACATCTTGCCGCGACGTGACTCGAGAAACTCACTGACGCGTAATTTATAACCAGCCGATCGAGGTTCGGGTTGCACTTCTGCGCTCATCTCCGCACCTCACTTTCTTTTCTCGTCGCGTCGACGTTAGCGACGGCCTCCGATGAATAACTGGCCCGTGCGCGGTAAGTCACGGCGAGTTCGTACTCAGTTCCCTTTTCGCCACGACCCTTTTGCAGGTTCTGATTACGAAGCTCGGCCAGGAAAACGCCTTCCTGCTGCCAGTCAGTCATCATCTGGCTGATCGTGGATGGATCCGTCGCAAATACCGCAAGGTCGAGTTGTGCGACGGTCTGTCCGCCCGCTCGCGTCACGTCGCGCACTGCGATGCGCCCAACTTTAACGTTCGACGGCAGTGACGATTCGAGATCCGAAAGCAATCGCGACCATGAAAACGATTTGCGGTCGACCAACTCGTGTGCGGCTGGAAGTGCCTGCTGCTGCTCGGCAGTGAAGGACTGTTGCACCGCCTTAGCGGCTTCGAGCAATCCTTGTTCACGTTGTTTTAGCTGCGTGATTTGAGCCTGGACGAGATCGGCTTCTCTTCTGGTGGTCGTCGTTAGCTGCACGACGATCAGCAGGCCGATCAGAGACATAAAAAGTATGATTACCGTGAGGGCCCACGGAACGATACGATTACTAAACGGTTTTGAGGCCAGGTTAAGACTGTTATTCACTGGAAGAAAACCTCTTTGCGAGCCTATCGGCAGGCCAAACTGCGTGAAAGCATACACGGCCTGAGGAAGCAATCGCAAACGCCGGAGAATCTACACGCGCTTGGATGCAGTTGGTTCTAATAATAAAGGCCCTATTTGTCGGATCGGACCTTATGCTCCTATAATTACCATCCAAATTTAACCTTGTTGGCGCTCGGTATTTGTCATGGAAGTACACTCAACGCAAGAACCCGTTGCGGGGACCTGTCGCGAATCAGAGGCGAAAACGGTCGAGCGGGTTGCAATTGCTCATTTGCCCACTGAATGGGGCGAGTTTCAAATCGCGGCTTACCGTTCCCTCACCACTGAGGAAGAATTTGTTGTCCTCTTTAAAGGAGAGATGAGACGCGATGTCCCAACGCTCGTTCGCATCCATTCTCAATGTTTGACCGGCGACGTGTTTGGCTCGACCAAGTGTGATTGCGGACGCCAGCTTCACCGGACGATGCAGATGATTCAGCAGGAAGGCCGGGGCGCGATCGTCTACCAGCAGCAGGAAGGTCGCGGCATCGGGATCGTCAATAAGATTCGGGCGTACGCGCTCCAGGATCAGGGCGCAGACACAGTTGAAGCGAACGAGAAGCTCGGTCTTGCAGTCGATCTAAGGGATTACCGGCAGTGTGCCGAGATCCTCTTCGACCTCGGACTTTGCCGCGTCAAAGTGATCTCGAACAATCCGCTGAAACTACGTGCACTCGAAGAGGCTGGACTGAAGATCGTGGAGCGAGTGTCTATCGAGGTCGACTCAACCGAAGACGCCGCAGACTACCTGCGCACGAAGAAGGAAAAACTCGGGCACCTGCTCGAGCTGAAAAGAAGTTAAGCCACGAATTACATGGATTTACACTGTGTTT
>DATFDT010000241.1:0-7585 GCA_035251975.1 Pyrinomonadaceae bacterium
GCGACAACGATCATCATCGTCGCGATCACCCACAGGTTCTTCGTGAATGGTCCCTCGATCTGTTTCTTCAGCACGAGACCGATAGTGCCGACGGGTAATGAGCCGATGATCACAAGCCAGCCGAGCCATGCGTCTTTCGAGAGCTTTGGCCGGACCGGCTCATTCCGCGCGCTTAACAATGCAAGGTGATCCGAGATGAAGGCGCGCAGAATGTTAATGATGTCGCGGCTGAAATAGATCAAAACGGCGAGTAACGTACCGAGTTGAATGACAGCGATTGTGGCCGTGGTCTGCTCGGCCTGGAGTGTCTTGTCAGCGCCACCGTAAAGATTCACGAGGCGCGCCGCAAAGACGAGATGTGCGGTTGAGCTAACCGGGATGAATTCCGTCAGGCCCTGAACCAGGCCGAGGAAGATAGCTTGAAGAATGGTCATATTTAAGAATAGGTCAAATTGGTCCTATAGGATTTATCACTCTCTGAAAGAATTCCGCTCCGCGATCCAATCGTACATTGCGGCGGGCATCATCATCGTGGAGCGCACGATCGTCGCGAGTTGCCACGGGAAAGCGTAAATCCTCTTTTCCCGCTCGATCGCACCAACAATCTTCTTCACACCGTCCTCGAACTCCATCAGGTAAGGCATCTTCGCACGGCGTCCGGCGGTGAGATCGGTCTTGATGAAACCCGGGTGAATCGTCGTCACGCCGACGCCGGCATGACGCAGATCGATTCTCAGACTCTCGAAGTAAGCTGATAACGCCGCTTTACTGGCGCAATAGGCTGCTGACTTCGCGAGTCCGCGATACGCAGCAAGACTGGAGATCGCGACCAGCCTTCCTTGTTTGCGCTCGACCATCTCGGGCAGCACCGCCGCCACACTATTGATCGCGCCCAGCACGTTTATTCCGATCACATTCGCCGCGTGTTCCGGTGTGAGACTGGTAACGTGATCGGCAGTTCCGATCCCGGCATTGGCGATGAGAATATCGATCGGACCAAGCTCTTTACGAAAACGATCCGCGGCTTCCCTGACGGCTTTCGCATCTCGGACATCAGCCGTCGCGAAAACAGCTTTGACATTGCGCGTTTGTTCTACGATTTCTTTGAGCAGATCCTCACGGCGCGCTAGCAAACCGAGATGGCCTCCGCGCGCCGCGATCTCCAGCGCCATTCCTTTCCCGAGTCCGGAAGAGGCGCCGGTGATCATCACGATTTTGTTGGCCCAGTAAGACATAGACAGGATTGACAAGATCCTTACAAGATTTACATGTAAATCCTGAAAACATCTTGTAAATCCTGTCTCTAGATCATCACGATTACAGGCGTAATCACCGGCCGGGCGCCGGTCTGCTTCTGAATAAACCGCTTCAACTCCACTCGCACATGCTCTTTCAACAGCGACTCGTCCGACAACGTCTGCCGCGACGCGCCGGCAATCGCCGCAGTCACCACACGCTTCGCCTCCTCGAGCATTCCGGATCGACTCGCAAAACCATTCTCAGCACTCAACCCGCGCACACCACGCGCGACGATCTTCGGCTCACCATCAAGCTCGCCAGTCTCTTCATCAACCGTCACCACAACCGTCACCGTGCCTTCGTAAGCGAGTTGCTTACGTTCGCGCACAGTCTCGCTGTCGATCTCCTTGAATCCACTCTCGTCGATGAACGTGCGTCCAATCTCACGCTTGTCGATGATCGCCGCGCGCTCACCGTCTAGCTCGAGCACGTCGCCATTCTCGATCAGAATGATGTTCTCCTCGTTGTAACCGAGATGGTTTTTGACAAACTCCTTGTGCCGGAAGAGCATTCGATACTCACCGTGAATCGGCACGACGAACTTCGGTCGCACGGCTTCCGTCATGATTCGAATGTCTTCCTGCGAAGCGTGCCCGCTGACGTGAACGAGCCTTCGTTTCTCTTCAATGATGTTCGCGCCGCGCTTGTAGATAAATCCGATCATCCGCGAGATCAGACGCTCGTTGCCGGGAATGATGCGCGCCGACAACACCACCGTGTCGCCCTCTTCAATCATCAGCCCTTTGTAACTCTGCGTCGCCATCTGCGAGAGGGCCGCGCGCGACTCACCCTGCGATCCAGTCACGAGAAACACGATCTCGTCGTCGCTCATCATCTTCGCTTCGTTCAACGACACGAGCAGGCCGTCGGGAATGTCGAGATAACCCAGCCGGTCCGCAACCTCAACGTTCTTCTGCATCGAACGGCCAAGCACGCAAACGTGTCGATTAAACTGTTGCGCAACGTCGAGCACGATCTGCAAACGATGGATCGATGAAGCAAAAGCCGCGACGACGATGCGCCCCTTTGACTCGGAAAAGATCTCTTCAAACGCCGGAATCACTGCGCGCTCAGACGGCGTACGACCCGGAACGGTGGCATTCGTCGAATCGGAAAGGAGGGCAAGCACACCGTCCTGCCCGTAGCGACGAAACGAACGCAGATCGATCGGCTCACCGATCACCGGAGTCTCGTCAACTTTGTAATCGCCGGTGTGAATGATCGTACCGACGGGCGTCTTGATGCCGAGCGAGAAGCAGTCAACGAGCGAATGCGAGACGCGGATGAACTCGACCTGGAAGACACCGATATCCACCACGTCACGCGGCTCGACGCGATGCAGCAAAGTATCGCCAAGCAGCTCGTGTTCTTCGAGTTTGCTTTCAGCGAGCCCGGCGGTGAAGTGAGAACAGTAAACCGGGACGTTGAATTTCTTGAGCAGGTACGGCAGCGCGCCGAGATGATCTTCGTGACCGTGCGTGAGGACTATGGCGGTGATATCGTCGCGATACTCGTCGAGAAAACCAAAGTTTGGGATCGAGACGTCGACGCCGTAAGCCGACTCTTCAGGAAAGCCCATCCCGGCGTCGAGAATCAACATCTCGTCGCCGTACCGCACAGCCATACAATTCATTCCAAACTCGCCGATACCGCCGAGTGGGATGATCTCGAGGACACTAGCCATAGAATCGCAAGAGTATAGCATTGTATTATCCTCGTTATGAACAAACTCGTACTTGTTATCGCCGCGCTCATCATGTTTATGGGAACCACTCCTGCCGCCACGCCGACGATGCGGGTGGACTACTACCACACCGGCGACGCGTCGCAGGAAGTGTTCAGTCTCGACCGCGTGGTCATCGAGCCGCTGCCGTGGCCGGGCGATCCGAAGCAGGCAATCGACTCGTCAAACCTCGGCAAGTACCTGTTCGAAGTGCGGGACGCGAAGACGAAGGATTTGCTGTATTCGCGCGGGTTCGCGTCAATTTACGGTGAGTGGGAAACAACCGAGGAAGCAAAAACGGTCAAACGCACGTTTCAGGAGTCGTTGCGCTTCCCTGCTCCGGCAGCGCCCGTCAGCATCGTGCTCAAGAAGCGCGATCCGAAGAACATCTTCGTAGACATCTGGACCACGACGATCGATCCCGCGGACCAGTTCGTCGATCGCTCGAAGCCGGTGGCGCCAGCGCCACTCATCACGATTCAAAAGACCGGCGATCCCGAAACGAGAGTCGACTTCCTGATTCTCGGCGATGGCTACACTGCCGCGGAAGCCGCGAAGTTTGAAGCTGACGCGAAACGACTGACCGAAGTGCTGTTCTCCACTTCGCCGTTCAAAGAAAATCGGAGGAGCTTCAACGTCTGGGGACTATGCCCGCCCGCGGCAGAGTCAGGCATTTCGAGACCGTCGACCGGAATCTATCGCGACTCGCCGGTTGGTGCGACTTACGATGCATTCGGATCCGAGCGATACGTTTTGACGTTTGATAATCGCGCTTTGCGCCGGGCCGCGCAGTTCGCGCCGTACGAGTTCATCGAAGTACTCGTCAACAATCGCACTTACGGTGGCGGCGGCATCTTCAATCTCTACAGCACCGTCGCTTCGGATAATGCTTTCGCGAATTACGTCTTTGTGCACGAGTTTGGACATCACTTCGCAGGGCTCGCAGACGAGTACTACACATCGTCAGTCGCTTATGCGCCGTCAGCGGATCGTGTCGAGCCGTGGGAGCCGAATGTTACGGCGCTGCTCGACGTAAACACCCTGAAGTGGCGCAATCTCGTCCCGAAATTCGCGAACGAGATACAGATACCGACGCCTTGGAACAAAGAAGCGTTTGAGACTTACTCACGAGAGATTCAGAAGCGGCGCGCGCAGTTGCGGAAAGACCGGCGACCCGAAGAGGAGATGGAGGCGCTATTCAAGGAAGAGCTTGCGCACGAGCAGAAGATGTTTGAGGCTGAGAAATACTTTGGAAAGGTTGGCGCATTCGAGGGAGCGATGTACGAAGCGCGCGGTTACTACCGTCCGGAAGTCGACTGCATCATGTTCTCGCGCACCGATCACTTCTGCAAAGTCTGTCGCGCCGCAATAGAGCGCATAATAAAAATGTACAGCCGATCTTAGCCACAAAAGGCACGGGCGGCCACGGAGGGCCGCCCCTACAGTTTTAGTCGATCAGGCTAGTTCGTCGAATGTCCCTGATCAACAACAACTGTAGGGGTGGCCCTCCGTGGCCACCCGTGCGTTTAATTTAGTGGGGTTTTAGTGGCTCGAGGAGGTCGCGGTCTTTGGTGCCTTCGTGGCAGACGATGCAGGATTGTTGGCCACGCTCTTCTAAATCCGAGACAAGCGCGTAGGTCAAACCGCGATCGGACCACGTCAGCACTTTCAACCCATCGATCGCGTTGTAGTGAAACGTGAGGCCACGCGCCTGGATCTCTTCACCGCCTGACGGCCGCGCCACCGAATCGGAAGTGATCACCAAACTGATCGGCCGATCCTTCATACGATACGCAACATAAGCCGCGTAATCGCTCTGGTAATTAACCAGCCGCGCACCTTCGAGCGTGTAGAGCTTCTCCTGCCCCGACGACTCCTGGTAGTTCGGCAGCTTCACACTGAAGTTCACCTTATTCAAAAACCACGACGAGATCTGCTGCGGACTCTCCGACTCCATCTCGAGCGGCAACTGCCCACGCATGTGACGCAGGTGCGTGTCGGCAGCCTTCAATGCAAAACTCGATGTTTTGACTGCCGGCACATTGCTTTGCTTAACGAGGCGCCAGACGAGCAACGGCAACGCCAGCAGTAAAAGCACGGCAGCCGCCGCAACCAGCCAACTCATTCGAGACGCCCGCCGCGGTCGACTCTCTTCAACGATGCGTTCCTGGCTGAGAATCTTCTGCACCTGCAAACGCAGCTCAGGCGGCGCAACGTGCAACGGCGCTCCCTTTCTTATCGCATTCAGAAAGTTGAGCTCTCTTGCGAACAGCGCCGCACAAGATTCACAGTCCGAGAGATGCGCCTCGACCATTCCACGTTCTTCACCCTGTAGCTCGTCATCGAGATACAAGGTCAAGCGGCCGCGTATGTCCTCACACTTTTGCAAACTCTAACTGGTCCTTTTCTTCTCAGACTACTTTTGCACGCGACTTGGTTTGCCAGGTGGAAAGCAGTTTTCTAAGTTTTCCACGCGCACGGCCCAGCCGCGACATCACCGTACCCGCCGGGCAATCGAGCACGGTCGCGATCTCCTGGTAAGTGAACCCTTCAATGTCGCGCAGCACGATGATCTCACGATAAGCATCAGGCAAACTCTCAATCGCCTGCTGCACCTGCTCGCGCTCCAGTTTCCGCAGGTAAACAACGTGCGGCGTTTCCTGAAGCTGGTCCACCGGTGGCCCGCTCGTATCGAGATCGACAAACTTCGGGCCACTGTTTTTATGGCGCACTTCGTTCAGCCACGCATTGCGCATGATGACGAACAGCCAACTCTTTAAATTGCTGTTGATGTCAGGACGGTGCGCCGCGCTTGCCGCCCGAAGATATGTGTCCTGCACCAAATCTTCGGCTTCAGTCATGTTGTGTGTCAGGGCAAGCGCATACCCGTAGAGCGCGTCGATGTGCTCCAGCGCCGCCTGTCCAAACTCAGCAATTTCAACCAGGCCGTCCATCATTCGTTTTTTGTGGCAGCCATTTTAGATTAACACTCCGCGGCGAGGAAAATTCCCGGGAATAATTTTACGCCTCGCGTGTTTATTCGTAATAGCCCAGAAAGGGGCACGTGTGAACCTTCCACCGCGTGCCACGGATCGTCTAAAAGTCAGTAGTCATAATGCCTTCTGCGGTCTTGCGGAGCCTCCGGGCCCGTAAACCTCCGGCGAGAGCACCATGTTAGCGACGCGCGCGGCGCCGTGAAACGTGGTGCTCCTCGGAGTGTGTTATTTTCTCCGGACATGAGACCGCTAAAACTACCCGTCTATTTTGCGCTTCTTTTCTTATTAGTAACAGGTTTTCTCGACACGGCCACGGCCCAGCGTCTGACACCACATCACATCACGCTCGCAAATGGAAAGTCGTTTGACCTGAATCTTCCTGCTGATTATGAGATCAGCGTCGCGGCGCAGGGATTGAAACGCGTGCGCTTCATGGCGCTCAGTCCTGATAATCGCCTGTTCGTCACGGACATGTTCAACCTCACAGACAATCGCCGCGGCGTGGTCTATATCCTCGACCAGTTCGATCCCAAGACGCTGCAATTTAAAAAAGTGACGAAGTATCTCAGCGGCTTGCGGAATCCGAACAACGTCGCTTTCTACACGGATCGAGAGGGGACCGTGTGGTTCTATCTCGCGTTGACTGACCGACTCGTTCGCTACCCTTACAAAGCCGGCGACAATGCTCCATCAGGCGAGCTGCAGGTGCTCGCGACGTTTCCTGATTACGGGCTCGGCTATAAATACGGTGGCTGGCATTTGACGCGCACAGTGCTCGTCGGTGGTGATGAGAAGATCTACGTCGCGGTTGGCAGCAGTTGTAATGCGTGCGAGGAGAAAGAAGAAGTTCGCGCGACTGTTTTGCAGATGAACCCCAACGGCACAAACAAGCATTACTTCGCGCGCGGTTTGCGAAACGCGGTCGGACTTAGCTGGACAAAAAACAAACTCTACGCGACCAACATGGGATCGGATCATCTCGGCGACAACCGTCCTGCGGATACGTTTTACCGTCTCGAAGATGGAATGCATTACGGCTGGCCTTATTGCTTTCAGGCAGGCGCGAAGATCTATCCCGATCGGAAATTTAATGCGACGGGTACTAGCTTCGATTGTCGGGATGTGCCGGAAGCATTAACAGCTTTTCCCGCACACAGCTCGCCGCTCGGTTTGGAATATTTCGATTCGAGCAACTCTTCCGATCTAGCTGGATCGTTTCTCGTCGCGTTGCATGGTTCGACAAAGAAGAGCCTGCGTCGCGGTTATCGTGTTGTCAGGATCGCGGAAGCAAGTGGGAAGATGGAGGATTTCATCACCGGATTCTACGAGCCGCCCACGATCAACGGCCGTCCCGCAGACGTTTTTAGCTTCGGAAAGGATGCGTTTTTGGTGACGGACGATTATAGTGGCGTCGTCTACTACGTCTATCTGCGAAAATCCTGAGATTTCTCTGTGCCGCCTCTGTGTTCTCTGTGCCTCTGTGGTGGTATTCCGGAAACACCACAGAGGCACAGAGAACACAGAGGCGGCACAGAGAAGCAGTAAGTCACTAACAAATCTGCGGCTC